>CAKQKQ010000054.1 GCA_934249265.1 uncultured Clostridia bacterium
ACGTTGTGACAAACGACGAAAATTCTTATCTTATCCCGTCGAGTTTTAAGTCGCTTAAAGTGGCGGGCGGCGATATAGTTCCCGATATTAAAAAATTGAAATTGGAGAATTTTACGCTTTCGTCTCTTGAAATAACCGAAATCGGAAATTGGAAGTTTAACGGCAACTCGACAATTAAAAGCATCGATTTAAGCGGTTGCAAAAATTTGGTAAAAATAGGCAATAACAATTTCAGCAGTTGCGAAAACCTTAAAAACGTCAATCTCGGCGGACTTGAAAAACTCGAGGTAATCGGTAGCGGTTCGTTTAGTTTTTACGTTTCTTCTTCGGAAGACAAACACGAGATGGACAATATAAATTTATCCGGTTTAACCTCGCTTGAAACTGTTGGACAAATGAGTTTTTGGTATATCTCTATTGACGAACTCGACTTTTCTCAAACTTCTATAAATGCGTTCGGCCGTCAAAACGTATACCACTGCAACGTGGGAAAAATTCAATTGCCCGCGACCTTTAATCCCGTAATATCTCAAAAGGAAGAAGAGGCTCTTGAAGACAAATACGGACTTACTTATCTCGATAATTCCGAATTTCTCGGTTCGTGCGACGGACTTACCGAAATAACGGTGGATAAATTGTCGTTATACGCGACGGTCGAAAACGGAGTGTTGTACGATGCGGACAAAACCGTAATCGTGAAATATTTAAAAGCAAACGAGGCTCAAACTTACGTTGCGCCCGCAACTTTGTTAAAAATTGCGTCGAGGGCATTTGAAGGTTCGACCAATTTGAAAAATATCGACCTCAGCACTTGTATGGTCAACACGATAGGCAGTGGTGCTTTCGACGGCTGTACCGCGCATTTAAAGGTAGGTTTTGACAAGTATTCATATTACAAGCAAGACGGCAGTAAAGTTTCTCTTGCATACAATTGGAACGGCAATTGCAAAGTTACGTACGGCGAAAGATATTTGTATTTTGCATTTACCGAGACGGGAATATCCGACGGACTCGAAGTGGCAAACGCCGAATTTACTTTCGATATAACCGCAAAATACGGCGACGACGACGCTAATATGACCGTAACCGTAAACGGCGAAGCCGTCGTAAGAGGAAGCAACGGTTATACCGTAACCCTTGAAAAAGGCAAAAACGTAATAACTGTAGTCGCTACGTTTGGTGAAGCAACGAGCGACACGAAGACTTACACGATAACCCTCAGCGACGCATGGAAAATCGAAACTAACTTTAAAGACGGACAAAAAATCGCATGGGCAGGTAAAGATGACCTCGAAATCAACGTTACGGCATTAAACATAGCGGGCGAAAAACAAAAAATCACAAGCGTTTCGCTTAAACTCAACTGCGGATATAGTCCGGCATTTACCAAGCCTTTTAGCGGAGTGACGATCGTTTACAACGACGACGGCAGCGCAACGATAACTCTCAATGCTAACAATTTGCTTTGGAGTGATTTTGAAATTACCAAAGCGCACCAAATGCTTATAGAAGTAGAGCAAAGCGCAAGCATAACCGTAAGCAAAACTTACGATGCGCAATATTATGAGGACGCCCCCGAAATTTCGAGCGAAACTCCCGTTTCGGGCAACGTGGCAAGCGGCGACGAATGGAATATAGTCGTAGGCGTGAAATCGGGTGATACTTCGTTTACAATCACGGGCATAAAAATCGAATTGGCAACCGACGGTGCGTATTTTGAAAACTCAATGATAAATTCTTATGAATTGTCGTCAGACGGTTTATCGGCAACGGTTAAAATCGACCTTTCCATTTTTGGCGGTTGGGGATACGTTTACGATGGCGACAGTTTTAAAGTCAGAATTACCGTTACGACAGAAGAAGGTTTTACTTTAACGCAAATTTTCAATGCAGAATACAGTGAATAGTTTAAATAAAAAAATAATTATAAAAATTTTAATTTCGGTAATGCTTTTTGCCGCGGTATTTTTTACCGCGGCTTGCAAAGAAGAAGATTTTTTGTTTTCATGCCCGATTACAAACGGTGCGGTTTACGACGTGAAAAATTTGGCGGTAGACGTTGACGTTTATTGCGGCGGTAAAAAATGCGCCGTTTTTGTGACAAACAACGGTAAAGAAGTATCGCGCGACGACGAGGGCAAATTTTTAATCGAATTAACCGACGGCGAAAACGTAATACTTGTTTCCGCTTCTTATAAGAAAAAAACTGAAGTAAGGACTTATACCGTAACTTACAAGCAAAAAGTCTTTGAAATAAACACCGATATAACCGAAAGAAAAATCAAAAACGGGTTGATAGAGTTTTCCGCGCAAGCCTTGTGCGACGGCGAAAAATGCTCGATGGCGGTGCTTTACGGCGGCGAGAGAATTTCCGAAAATAACGGCGTATACGCTTGCGTTTTGAAAGAAGGCGACAACGAGTTTGAGTTTGTTGCGGGCAGCGGCTTATCAACGTACGTAAAGAAGGAAAGTATATATTTCGGCAAATTTAGACTCAACACAAATCTCAAAAGCATGCAGACCGACAGCGAAATCGTCGAATTTAAAGCGATTGCGTCTTACGATGACGATATTTGCGAAGTTAAAGCGACGGTAGGCGATGAAGTTATACAGCCCGACGGCAATAAATATATTTATACTTTTCCGCAAGGCGGCGAATACGAATTTTGCCTTACGGCGATTAGTCCCACGGCGGAATATTCTCAATATTTTACCTTGACTTATTGCGCCGACCCGCCTTATTTTGATATTCTTACGTTCGAAGACGGAAAAATTTGCAAGGGCAACGTATACACCTTCGACGTTTCCGCCAGAAACGGTTTAGGGCAAAAATTACCTTCGTCTACAATTTCGTTTACCGCAGATTTCGACGCGGACGACGGAGTGGAAAATTTCGAGGCTTTAAACGGCGGCGAAATTTCTCAAGTGTGGAACGACCAAGTAAAAACAAGTTTTTCTTTGCGTTTTACAAACGGGAAATACAAAAATTCGCGCGGCAAAACGACGACTTTAAAAATCACAGTCGCTTACGGCGAAAAAAGCGTGTCTAAATGCTTTAATATTACTTACGTAGGCGCAGACCCCGACGGGAAAATAGGCAAAGTCACGTTGTCGATAGAGGCGTTTACCATAAGTTCGGGTTATATTTTAAAACCGACCTCTATAGACGTTTACGAGGGCGTAAATTTTGCGACGTATTTATGCCGAGCCATTAATGAAAACGGCTGGGACTATTCGTATACGGGCAAAATAGAAAGCGGTTTTTATCTCGCGCGCATAGACGGACTTAATTTAAAAGGAAACAAAATAGACGAAAATCTTTACGCGAAAATGATTTCGGCAAAAGAGACGATATATCAAACGAGCATTTCCCCGCGTGAAGACGGGAAATACAATTTAGGCGAGTTCGATTACACTTCCGGCTCGGGCTGGATGTACAGCGTAAACGGGGTTTTCCCCAATTACGGTTTTTCAAATTATTACCCTCAAGACGGAGACGTGGTAAGGGTGCAGTTTACTTTATGTCTCGGCAAAGACCTCGGCGGCAGCGACGCGGTGGGTTTCGGTTCGAGCAGTTACGTCGATAAAATAATCGATTACGGCAAAATCGAGACTTTGGCTGCCGAAATAAGCGGAAACGATTACTGCGGAAAAGACAAAGAATTTCTCGAGTCGATTTTAAACGAAATAGGAGTGTGGAACGCCGACGAAAAAACTATACAAACGGCGTTTTTAAGGCTGAAAGAATACTATGCGGGAGAATAACATGAAAAGAAAATTATTTTCGCTTTTAATTGCGATAATTTTAATTACAACTTGCGTTTTCCCGCTCGGTTTTCCCCGTTTTTCGGTTGCAGAACAAGCCTTGACAGTGCCGACCATAAGTGAAATAAGGGGCGTTGCCGACGGCATAATAAAGTGGAAAAAGACCGACGTAGGCAGTCAACCCGACGAATTTTTAATCAACGACGAATTTTTGTCGCTTGCCGGCACGACCCCCGGCGATTGGTATCCCATAGGACTCGGAAGGCTCGGCGTAAACGACAATTTCGACGGATATTTGGCTGTGATAAACGACGATATCGACAAACGTTACGCTACCGCGGAAAAACTCGACAAGGCAAAGGCGACCGAGTGGCACAGAATTTCTTTGGCTATTTTATCTTGCGGCGGTAATCCCCGAAAAGCGGGTTTAAACGGCGATATAGATTTAATTGCGGACGGAACATACAACCGCGCCGACGAAAACGGCGGAATTCTCGGCAAGCAAGGCATAAACGGCTTTATTTGGGGACTTATTGCGCTCGACAGCATGTTTTACGCCGTTCCAAGCGACGCCGTATACACTCGCGACGATATAATTTTAAATATTTTAAGCCGTGAAATCGAGGGTGGCGGCTGGGCGTTGACGGGTGACGAACCCGACCCCGACATTACCGCCATGGCGATACAGTCGCTCGCGCCTTATTACAACAGCGAAAAAGAGTATTCTTGCAAAAACGGAGATACCGTATCGCTTAAAAAGGTCAGAGATGCGGTCAAAAGAGCATTAAATAAATTATCTTCAGTTCAACAAACAGACGGCGGTTTTATAAGTTGGGGTATGCCCAACAGCGAAAGCGCGGTACAAGTGCTTACGGCGTTGTGTTCGCTGGGCAAAAACCCGTTTGAAACGCAAGAGTTTATAAAGGACGGCAAAACCGTTTACGACGGCATAATAAAATACCGCAACAGCGACGGCGGATTTTTACACTCGAATATTTACGACGAAGAAAACCCCTCGTCCTTGCCCGACGCTTCCAACACCATGGCGGGCGAGCAAGCGCTTTACGGTATGGCGGCTTTGATACGCTTTTTAAACGGCGAGCGAAGACTTTACGATTTTCGATCCGAGCAGAGCGACGAAGTTAAAAAATCGATAAGCGACGTCACCGACGAAATAGAAAATCTCACATACGTTTCCGACCGCGCAGAGGTGGAAAGGGTGTATGAAAAATACCTCGATATAGACGCCGCCGAGCGCAGTTATGTATATAATTACGAGGACCTTTCCGATATTCTTCGGTTTAAAGAAATACCTTACGCCGAAGAAATAATAGACTACAACAGCGGCGACGCAGGCGACACCGAGCCTATATACGAGTTTACTTCAACCGATATCGCGCGCGCCGACGCATTGTCGCAAAAACTCACTATGGCAAACCGAGCCGAAGTGCTTAAATTGTTTGCAAAAATCAAAAATTCGTTCGATTTTCCCGAGAAAAGCAGATATTACGCAAAACTCGAAAAGGCGAAAAACGAAATAGACAGACTCGATGAAGAAATTGCATCGATAAAAAGGCTTATCAAAGAGAAATTATATCCGTTTAATAAAATAACGTTAAAAGACAAAAGGACGATATACGATTTATATAAAAGGTATACCGCACTTTCCGAATACGACAGAACGCTGTTTGAAAAATCGGACATAGAGGGACTTATTAAATGCAAAACCCAAGTAGATAATTTGCAAACCGCCGTGATAATTTCGGTGGCGGCGGTCGTAACGGCAATTGCGCTTATCGCGTTTATAATCGTGCGCATACGCAAGAGAAAATTAGCGAAACTTAAAAAAGCAATGCCCGAAAGCGAGGAATAATGAAAAAAGATTTAATAGCCGCCGCAATAGTTATATTTTTAATAATAGTCATTGCAAGCGGCACGAAAATTCAATCCGTCGACGATTATTATCTCACCCATATCGACGACATCAAAGAGGACAGCGAAACCGTAACTATTTCCATAAGGTGCGATACTGTTTTAGATAATTGGGACAAACTCGACGACGGGCTTAAATTTGAAAAATACGTTCCGCAAAGCGGCGCGATACTTGAAGAATACACCATGGTTTTGAGAAAAAACGACACCGTTTACGACGTGCTTAACCGTGCTGTAAGGCACTATAAAATACAAATGGAGTGCGTGTATTCGGTAAATTACGGCAGCGTTTACGTGCGCGGAATAAACCAATTATACGAGTTTTCGTGCGGGGAATTGTCGGGTTGGATGTATAAGGTAAACGGCGTGTTTCCCAATTACGGGTGTTCTAAATACGTGCTTGAAGACGGCGACAAAATCGAGTGGGTATACACTTGCGATTTAGGTCGAGACGTCGGCGGTTATTTGGGGGCAAAATAATGAGAATTTTCGATAAACTTCATCCTTTGGTCGAGTTTGTATATTTTGTCATAGTAATAGTCGTTACGGCGTTTACAAACAACCCCGTCGTTATCGGATTATCCTTCTTTTTCGCGTTGACGTTCTGTCTTGTTTATCTCGGCGTAAAAAAATTGCTTATAAGTCTTTTATACGCACTTCCGTTAATGATAATAATGGCACTTATAAATCCGCTTTTCGTTCATAAGGGCGAAACGATTTTGTTTTTTTTAAACGATAATCCCGTCACGAAAGAGGCTAAACTTTACGGCGTTTCTTCGTCGGTTATTATTACTGCGGTTTATTATTGGTGCAAGGCGTACAACGAAATAGTCACCTCGGACAAATTTATTTATCTTTTCGGTAGAATTTCGCCGAAACTGTCAATGGTTCTCGCTTTAATCATCGGTTTCGTGCCAAAATTCAAGCGGAAATATAAAGAAATCGACGAAGCGCAAAAAACTCTCGGGGTGTATTCTTCGGGAAGTTACGTAGACAGACTTGCGGGTAAATTCAGGGTTTTGTCAATACTTCTTACCGATTCGCTCGAAACCTCGGTAAACACTGCCGACGGCATGCAAGCGAGGGGATACGGTCTGCGCGGAAGAACGGCATATTCGCCGTTTACGTTTACTTTTTTTGATTTTGCGGTTATGTTTATAATTTGCGTTTCGGGTATAGCCGCAATTACGTTTTGCGCTTTAAAAACGGGGTATTTTCGCTATTATCCGCAAATGAGCGCAATTAGTTTCGGCGTAAAAGAGTGCGTGTTGTATGCTTGCGCATTGATATTGTTCGCCGTTCCGACAATACTCGAGATAAAGGAAGAAATCAAATGGAATTATTTGAAATCGAAAATTTAAGTTTTGCCTATAACGGCGCAGACGAAAACGCGCTAAACGGCGTTTCGCTCACGGTAAACGAGGGCGATTTCGTGCTTATATGCGGAAAGTCGGGTTGCGGCAAAACCACGCTTTTGAAATTGCTTAAAAAAAATCTCGCTCCGTCGGGCAAACTTTCGGGTAAAGTCTTGTATAAGGGCGAAAAAATTTCCGACCTCGACGACAGAGTTGCCGCGTCGGAAATAGGTTTTGTCATGCAAAATCCCGACGAGCAAACCGTGACCGACAAGGTTTGGCACGAACTTGCTTTCGGCTTGGAAAGTCTCGGCGAAAAAAGCGAAATTATCCGCCGCAAAGTTGCCGAAATATGTGGTTTTTTCGGTTTGGGCGACATATACGACAAAAAAGTTTGCGAATTGTCGGGCGGGCAAAAACAACTGTTAAATCTCGCTTCGGTGCTCGTAATGAGTCCTACTGTAATACTTCTCGACGAGCCGACGGCTCAACTTGACCCTGTTGCCGCTTCGGCGTTTTTGACTTCATTGAAAAAACTCAACGACGAATTGGGCATTACCGTGGTTTTGGTGGAGCATAGGCTTGAAGAAGTTTTTTCTATGGCTAATAAAGTGGTGCTTATGGACGAGGGCAAAGCGGTGGTAAAATCATCGCCCGAAGACGTTTGTTCTATGTATAAAGACGACGTCGATTACGACGTTTTCGAGGGGTTGCCCACTTCGGTAAGACTTTTTAAAGCGACGGGAGGAAAGGGCAAATGTCCGCTCACCGTAAAAGACGGGAAAATTTACGTCAAACAACATTTTAAAAAGGATTTTTCTCCGTTTTACGCCGAAAATACCCAGCCGCAAAATAAAGAAGTCGCAATCGAGATTGACGGCGGATTTTTTAGATACGAAAGAGATTTGCCCGACATACTCGATAATTTAAACCTTAAAGTGTATAAAAACGAGATATTGTGCGTTTTCGGGGCTAACGGAGCGGGTAAAACCACGCTACTGCGCGTTTTGTCGGGTACAAGAAGACTATATAAGGGCAAATACAGATTATGGGGTAAAAAAATTAAGGAATACGGCACGAATTCTTTATACAGAAAAAACATGACCGCAATGCCGCAAAATCCGCACAATTTGTTTTTAAAAAGCACCGTTCAAGCCGACCTTGAAGAACTTGCTAAATTGATTTATTCCACTAAAGAGGAAAGGGCTGCCGCAGTCGAGGAAGTAATCAAAAAGACGGGAATTTCTCAACTTACGAATAGACACCCTTACGATTTAAGCGGTGGCGAAACGCAAAAAGTCGCCCTTGCAAAAGTGCTTTTGACTCAACCTAAAATAGTGCTTTTGGACGAACCTACAAAAGGGTTAGACGCTTATTCTAAAAAGCAAATCGCCCAACTTTTATTTTCTTTAAAACAAGAGGGGAAAACAATTGTTGCGGTCACTCACGACGTGGAATTTGCTGCGGAAATAGCGGACAGATGCGCAATGTATTTCGACGGTAAAATAGTGTCTGTTGCCGATAAATACGAGTTTTTCTCGGAAAACAAATATTACACTACGGCGGCGGCGAGAATTACACGCGATAATTTTTACGGCGCGGTGACGCTTGAAAGAGCGGTGCAAAAATGCAACGAAAACAAGGTGGACGAAAATGAACGGTAAATCGAAAGTAAAATCGGCAATTGATTTATTAATTGCGTTCATCGTCGTGCCGGCGGCGATTTTTATCGGAGTAACGCTGTTTAACGACAGAAAATATATGCTTATTTCGGTGTTTATCGCGATTTTGTCGTGTTTGCCGTTTTTCGTCGCGTTTGAAAAAGGCAGACATACGGGGCGCGAAATTGTGGTAATTGCCGTAATGTGCGCGATATCCGTTGTCGGGCGTATAATTTTCGCCCCTATACCGGGGTTTAAACCCGTTTCGGCGGTCGTGATTATCACGGGTATGGCATTAGGCGCGGAAGCGGGCTTTATTACGGGGTCGATGACCGCGCTTGCGTCAAACGTGTTTTTCGGACAAGGGCCGTGGACTCCTTTTCAAATGTTTTCTTGGGGAATAATAGGTTTTCTTTCGGGTTTGATTTTTTTCGGAAGAAAGAAGAAGAGTATATTCGGTCTCATAGCGGCGGGCGTGTTGAGCGGTGTGTTGTTTTCGCTTATTATGGACGTGTGGACCACGGTTTCTATAAGCGGAGAATTTATAATGGGCGAGTATATTTTAAATATAACCGCGGCAATTCCCGTGACGATAGAATACGCCGTGTCAAACGTGATTTTTCTCATTGTTTTAAGCAAGCCGTTTAACGAAAAACTTGAAAGGATAAAACTTAAATACGGCATTTTTCAAAGCGAGTCAAGTCGGCAACTTGTTGCTACCGTAAGCGAAAATAGCGACGATAAAGATAATCAAAGCAATGGCGAGATAAAGAAGTGCGACGATAAAGATAATCAATGTGCCGTCATCGGACAAAACGACGAAACGAGCAACAAATAACGGCAATGTAACAAACGCAAACGCCAAATAAAAATAATTATAAACTATATAAATTGTTTCAAAATTATAGGTTTTAACATTGCATAAATTTGTTTTAGGCGTAACGTGTTTTGTAAACAAAAAATTGATGGGTAAACTGAAAAGCACCACAAAAGTTGGATATAGATAAAAACTTTTGGAGGTGCTTTTTTTACGGTAAAAAGAGATAAGTATGTAAATGATGTTTTTAAAATATAGATTTTCGGTTTTTTATATCGGCGAATGCGGCAAATAGATTTTTTGACAAAGTATTGATTTTCGATGGAAAATATGGTATTATAGAATTGGTAAAAATTAGAAATCTGTCAACTTTGGAGACTATGTTTGCTTGTTAATTTGTCAAATTTACTATAAAATTTCAATAAAACAGTGCTTTTTAAACGGTTGTGTAAAAAAAACAATTTTTATAAAATTATAAACGGGATAGTTTTTAAGGAGAGAAATGTTATGGTAATTGCCGATTTCAACATAGTGTGTTTAAATCAAAAGCACGAGGATATTTTTGATAATGACGTCATAAAATGCGATTCCACAAATTTGAATAAAGGCAAGATATATACATATGTTGGGTGGGATTTTTTAAAGTGTTTAAAAGGATATTTATATGAAATATATCCGAAAGCGCGCGATGACGCAAATTACGGATATGATCAAGAATTTTTTGATTTTAACCATATAGACAAAGAGTACGATGACAAAATCACTGCGTTGTGCGAAAAAAGAGGTCAACTTTTGTGCGTGAAAAAAAGTGAAGAAGACGTTATTAAAATAGTCGATTATTATTTGGATAAGTCGCCTGTCAATAGAATATGTTTTATGGTTAGAATACAAGATAAAGAGGAAGAAGCGGTGTTGGGTACGATGAGCAGAAATGAGTTTGTTTCAAGGCTTAAAGATGGAGATTTAAGATTTAACGTCGCATACATTGTGTCTTTAAATTGACTAAAACAAAATCATTAATAATTTATGCTTGAATAGTATTAAAAGGAGGAATTTATGCTTTACAACAACGGATACGTAATTAAAGATTTAATTGACAATGAAGATTTGTCATTAAGTAGCGATGTTTACAGAGGAATAGAAAATTATCATAGTTGGCCTTTAGAAACTCAAAAGGATAGCGTTTCTTTAGATTTGACGAAACAATTAGAAAAACATTTTGATGAAAATGATTATGTCGAAATTTTAAAGGACGTAAACTTGTTGAAAAAATACGTAAAACACTGTAAAGAATTAGGAATTGACGTCGTTATTTTTAAAATCATGACAGCCAACAATTCTTTAGTTACTAATGTAGATTTAAAAGAAATCGAGGTGTTGGGGTATGATTGCATAGTCGGTGGTAGCGTGTCGTATTTGACAGAAGTATTTTGCGACGAACTCGAAAAATTTGAGTTATTTAACAAAACAAAAAAGAAAGTCAATTCAAACGGTTTATTAAATTCTTACGATGAAGCGGAAGTTTTTATAAAAGAAAGAGAAAAACTTATAGAACAAGGCTTAAATTTAGAAGCCTATTGGAAAGCCGTTCCCGCAAGGTTAAGTATAGTTACGCTTGATTAATGCGGAAACAAACCAAAATTTAACATGGCGAGTTTTTTCGCTTTGTCGCGCCAACATAACAAGATTTTATCGTAAAAAAAGAACGTTTGAGTAAGGGAGATAGAATGAATTGGATTGATTTTAATATAATTTGCGTAGGGGAAAAAAGACCCAAAACGTTTAAAAACGATTATTTTTCCACGCAAATAATGAATCGTAATTGCAACAAATCGCAAAAATGTTATATTGAAAAGTGGGACATTTTAAATAGAATTCAAGGCATATGGTATGAGTTTTGGAGCAAAGACGAAGAATATGACTTTTTGATTAATTCCGATTGGAAAATCGATGAGTCGTCGAAATGCGACGAATCGCCGCTTGGGCATGGGTATAGACTTTACGTCGATTTTGGCGATTGCGGTATAATCGGCGAGTTATTAAAATTTTACGTTAATCAGTCGCCGATTAAACAAATAATTGTTTTGTTTAGGCATCAAGGGCATGAATGTGAGCGTTTTCACAATAGGTTATCCGTTGAAGAGTTTTTGTCTATGCTGGTAAATAAAGATATATACGGAAATGTCGCATATATCGTAGGCGAGTGAAAGTTTTATCGGACGTATGAAAGCAAATAGTTGCAGATAAAAAAATAGTCATATAAAGGGATTTAAGAGTGAAGAGAATTATGTATAAATTTGAATTTAATTTAACTTTAAATGAGGCATTGGAGTTGTTTTATGAATATGTAATATCCGAATGTGAAAACTATTTCAACGTTCCTAACGTAGACATAACGTTTAAAATTTTTTGGGACGAAGAAAAACGCAATATGTTTATTGCCGTTTATAAAGATGGCGCAAAAGGATATATCGATGATCTTAATATTGACGATTTGCAATATACGGCAAATAAGTGCGAAAGCATAAAAATTGATGATTTTTTAACCGACGAAATAAATATTGTGAACAATAAAATTTGTTTGATGAATAATGAAATCAGATATATAAAATTTTCAATGCAGACGTTGATTGAAGAAATAAGCAAAATGTTTTATAAAATGAGTAATATGTTTTTCAATATAGAAAAACATTGCGCTAAAATCTCGTTTGATTCGCTTAATGGTAAATTTTATTATTTGGGGGAAACACCTAAATATAATAAAATATGGAAAAAAGAAAAGACTGAAATAATTGATATATCCGATAAAATGAAAGAGTATTATGTGTGAAATTATGGAAGAAATAGAAAAAATAAAAAAATTTACGAATTGGCAAAACGTTAAAAAAGAATCTTCGGCTGAATATAAGTTTTATTTTGAAGTTTCTTTACATGAGGTAAAGCCGATAGACAATATTAAATATTTTTATTATGATCCTATAGATGACTACGTCATTGCCGTGGCGGCAAATAAATTTTATATAGGTGTTTGGCATAAAGATAAAGAAATACATTGTTTCGGCGAAAGTAATTCGTTAAAAGAAATATGCGAAAGTTTGTAATTGCTTAAGTTTGTAATTGCTTATTTCGCACCGGATTTATGCTTATTAAAATGCAAATGATCGGGATAAATCTATCAAGAGGGTACTATGGAAAAGATAATTTTAAGGAAAAAGATATTTGAATTAGGACATATGCGGTCTCGATTTATTGAAATGCAAAAAGATAAGACTTATAAGAGTAAAAATAAGTTTATAAAAGATTTCGGTTGGCAAAAAATAATGGCTGATTTATATGGAGAAGAGATAAATTCAAGCGAATTAGAAAATTCATCTATTTATGAATCTTATGAAAGTATAAAAAATGACGCTATTGTTGAAAATGCAGATTTTGTTAAAATATATAAACTTAACGAGCAATTCGGTGTTTTTTTGGATAATAGCATATATTTGTTTCATTTGATATCGAAGGTAGAAATTTGTACCGATATCATACCGTGGTATTGCGCGGACGGGCAGTTATATCTCGGTGATACGTGGTGGGAGCAAGACGACGAAATACTGAAAAGTCTGAAATCTTTATCTGTGGTAGAGTTTATTGAGCAGTATAAAGG
>CAKQKQ010000055.1 GCA_934249265.1 uncultured Clostridia bacterium
GAATAGGTTTGTATTTCGTGTTTAAAAAGGTGCTTGAAAAAAGGCAAAAAGAACTTAAAGCGCAAGCCGAAAACAATTAAAAATAAAAAACACTCAACTTAAAGCGTCGGCGATTTTGCCGCGTTTAAGCGATACGTATTGAGTAAAAACGACATAAAAAACAAAAATTAGAGGCATTTACATATGGAAAAAAGAAATTTGACTTTATTGACCGATTTATATCAACTTACAATGATGAACGGTTATTATCTTGAAGGTAAAGGCGACCAAACGGCAGTGTTCGACGTGTTTTTTCGCCAAAACGAAATAATCACTTATTCGGTGTTTGCGGGACTTGAGCAAGCGATCGATTACGTCGTTAATTTAAAATTCGGAAAAGAAGAAATAGATTATTTAGACAGTTTGAATTTGTTTGATAAAGGCTTTTTAAAATATCTTTCCGAGTTTCGTTTTACTGGCGATATTTATTCCGTTCCCGAGGGGACTGTCGTGTTCCCTGGAGAGCCTATATTGACGGTAAAAGCCCCCGTTATCGAGGCGCAACTTGTTGAAACGGCTATTTTAAACATTATAAATCACCAAACGCTCATCGCGTCGAAAGCGGCTAAAATTTGTTATGCCGCGGGCAGCGGAAAAAGCGTAATGGAATTCGGTTTGCGTAGGGCGCAAGGTCCTGATGCGGGTATTTACGGCGCAAGGGCGGCGATTATAGGCGGTTGCGGCTCGACCTCAAACGTGCTTGCGGGACAAATGTTCGACGTAAAAGTTTCGGGTACTCACGCGCACAGTTGGGTAATGAATTTCCCCACCGAACTCGACGCATTCCGCGCATACGCAAGGGTTTATCCCGACGCGACGATGCTTCTTGTAGACACTTACGACACGCTTAAAAGCGGCGTGCCCAACGCAATTAAAGTGTTTGACGAATTAAAGGCGCAAGGACACAAACCCATAGGCATAAGGCTCGATTCGGGCGACCTTGCATATTTGACCAAAAAGGCGAGAAAGATGCTTGACGACGCGGGTTATAAGGACGCGATAATTTGCGCTTCGGGCGACCTCGACGAAAAACTTATTTCTTCGCTTATTCACCAAGGCGCAAAAATCGACAGTTGGGGTGTGGGTACAAAACTCATTACAAGCGCGGACATGCCTGCGCTCGGCGGTGTTTACAAACTTGCCGCCGTGTATGAAGACGGTAAAGAAATACCCAAAATCAAGGTGTCCGACAATTCCGCAAAAATCACTAATCCGGGGTTTAAAACCATTTACAGAATATACGATAAAGAGACGGGCAAAGCCGAAGCCGACTTAATCGCTTTAAGAAACGAAACGATAGACGATAGCAAACCGCTCACTATATTCCACCCGCTTGAAACGTGGAAAAAAACCACGTTTACGCAATACGTTATGCGTGAAATTGTCATTTCCGTGGTTAAAAACGGCAAACTTGTATATAAATTCCCGCAACTTAAAGAAGTCGCTAAATACTGCGATAAAGAACTTTCTACTTTCTGGGACGAATACAGAAGACTCGACCAGCCGCACATTTACAAGGTTGACCTTTCGCAAGAATTATACGATTTAAAGACGGGAATGCTTGAAAAAATAAGAAGGGGCGAATAATGTTTTTTTCCAAAAAAAAGCAGCAGCAACTCGAAAAACAGATAAGCGACGCCGATAATCTTTTGCGTTTGCAAAAAGAACGTATAGAAGAACTTGAAAACGAAAACGCCAAACTTAAAAGTCAAAACGAAAAATACAAAGCGGAACGAGACGACGTGACGTTAGCCCTTATAAAGGCGCAAAAAAAATCTCGCGAAATGATAGGCGAGACCAACGAAGAGTATTTTTTGGAGATTAAACGGCTTAAAATGTTTTCGGCAAAATGGGAAAACTTTTTCAAAGGGCAAATTTTGACGAAGATGGGCGAAGAATACGTGAACAAAATCGACGACGTGGTAAAAGAAATCAACGAGATAATCGATTGCGACGTTGTCGGCGGCAGAGGAATTTCAAGCAAGGAAAAAGTCGAAAAAATAAGAGATCTTATAGATAAAAGCAGAGCAAAACAAGGCGTATACGGAGAGTATTCCGTATCGGAGTCGGGTTTGGATTTAAACGAGGTAATCAACCCCACGGGCGATCTCGATTTGTTTGAATTGTGTAAAGAACTCGGCGTAACGGAGGATAATTAATGGTTTATATAATTTTAATAGTGATATCGTTTTTGCTTGACCAACTCACAAAAGCGTATTACTACAGAGTTTACGACCAGTCGATAGTTAAGGGGTTTTTGTCCTTTAATTATATAGAAAACGACGGCGCGGCGTACGGTATGCTCGGCGATTTCAAGTACGCACAGTTGTTGTTTGCTATATTAACGGTTGTGTTTTTAATCGCGTTGTTTTTCTTTTACGCGTTTACCAAGAAAAAATCGAAGTGGCTACATACTTCGCTCGCTTTCGTGGTGGGCGGAACGCTTGGCAATTTCGTGGACAGAATTTCGTTTTCATACGTAAGAGACTTTTTACAAGTGAGAAATCCGTTCAATTTAGGATTTTTCAATTTTATGAATTTTACTTGCAACGTAGCCGACATTTTCTTGTGCGTGGGCGCGGCAATGCTTGTAATTTATATATTGTTTATGGACGCCGACGCATTGTTTAGAAAGAAACAAAAACCCGAAGATTTGCAAAACGCCGATAAAACGCTTGACGAACCCGCCGCTAAATAGGTTAATTAAAAGCAAAATCGCCGATTAATGCGGTAAGTAACTTGGGAAAAGCAAAATCGCCGATTAATTAGTAAGGTAGCGGCTCGGTAAAAGCGAACAAAAGCAGATAATTGCGTATGGCTCGGTAAAACAGCAAACTGTTCGACAAAGCAGCGAATAAATCGGATAATTGTGAAAAATCTGCAAATCGGCAACAGCGAAATAAATCGACAATGGAAAAACCGTATGTTTGACAAATTCGGCGCAAATAAAGAGAAACTTATATGGAAAAATTGGTTATAGAAGCGGAATACGGCGGCGAAAGACTCGACGTATACGTTGCAAACAACACCGAATTTACCCGTTCGAGGATAAAAAAACTCGCCGACGACGGTAAAATCACGATAGACGGTGCGCCCGTAAAGGCAAAAAGAGAGATTAAAGAGGGCGAAATTATACAAATCGAAGTGCCCGACCCGATAGAACTCGACGTAAAGGCGGAAGATTTGCCCATCGATATTATTTATCAAGACGACGACGTTGCCGTGATAAACAAGGCACAAGGCATGACGGTGCATGCCGGCAACGGTGTGCATGGCGGCACGCTTGTAAATGCTTTGCTTTTTCATCTCGATTCGTTGAGCGGCATAAACGGGGTGATACGCCCCGGCATCGTGCATAGGATAGACAAAGACACTTCGGGACTGCTCGTCGTTGCGAAAAACGACAAAGCGCACGTAAACCTCGCCAAGCAAATTGCCGAAAAGACTTGCAAAAGGACTTATTGGGCATTGCTCGAGGGTAATTTAGATACCGACGAGGGCAAAGTAGAGACGTATTTAGACAGAGATAAAAAGGACAGGACGAAATACGCCGTAAGTTCTTCGGGTAGATACGCCTTGACTTATTATAAGGTAATTCAGAGATACGAGGGTTATACCTTGTGCGAGTTTAACTTGACTACGGGCAGAACTCATCAAATAAGGGTGCACGCAAAATATTTGGGTCACCCGATAGTAGGCGACCCAGTTTACGGATACAAGAAAAACAAATTCGGCTTAAACGGGCAGTTGTTGCATGCGATAAGGCTACAATTTACTCATCCGACCACGGGAGAGGTAATGACGTTTGACGCGCCGCTTCCAGATTATTTTGAAAAAGTGTTAAAAAGTCTTAAAAAACAGTAGACAAAAGCAAAATCATTTGATATAATACAACAAACAAACGGAGATGCGTTTCCGTTTAGTCTTTAATTCGGTACAGAGAGACCGACAAGATATTAATTATAAGTGTAAAATAATACCGTAATTCTATGTCCTTGTCGTACTCTGCGGCAAGGCGTTTTTTTATGCCTTGGTCGAGAGTATTTAGTGTATTTGCTTAAACGCCGCCAAATAAAAAGCGGCAAAACGCTGAAAAACGTTTGCAAATCGCAACGGTTTAAAACAAAGCGATTAAAGCGAAAAATGCAGCCGAATTAACTTACGAGCGAAAAAAAATAAAGGAGATATAAAAAATGAAACTGTTTTACGGAATTAACGACAAACCCAAATTCAAGCAAAACTTAGTATTCGCCTTTCAACAAATGATCGCCATCATGGCGGCAACCTTGCTTGTTCCCATTCTTATCAGCGGAACGGCAATCTCGTTTACCGTTGGAGAAGTTAAGTATGTGTCTTACTTGACTTGCGACCCTGCGGCGGCGTTTTTCGGAGCGGGCGCGGGTACGCTGGTTTACTTGCTGTTTACTAAGTTTAAAAGTCCTGTTTTCCTCGGATCTTCGTTCACTTTCCTCGGCGCGCTTTGCGCTACGGCAACAAGCAACTTTGGTTATTGGGGCTTGATCGTAGGCGTTGCGTTTGCGGGACTTGTGTACGTTGTAATTGCTTTGATTATAAAGTTTGTGGGTTCGGCATGGATTAAAAAACTCCTTCCGCACGTAATTATCGGACCTATCCTTGCGATAATCGGTCTTTCGCTTTCCGGAACGGCAGGCGGCTGGATGATGAAAAACGGCGGCAACACCTACAACCTTTGGTACGTTTTCGTAGGATTGTTTACGTTTGTGATGATAGTTCTTGCATCGGTAAAAGGTAAGGGCATGGCAAAACTTATACCGTTTATCATCGGTATAGGTGCGGGTCTTGTTTTGGCTATCGTCATCACTTGCTTCGGATACATAAACGACAGCGCGTTCTGTCAAGGTATGAGAATTGTAAATTTCGACCCCATTAAAAACTGCTTTAAACCCCTTAGATTCCAAAGTTTCTTCGACTATCCCAAGTTTACATTTTTAAAAGCATTGCAAACTAAAGGTCTTGAATATCATGCGGTTGACGCTAACGGAAACTTAATCGAGGGTATGGCTACGATTACGAGAGATTTCGTCTTCGACGGAGCGGCTGTAGGCAAACTTGCGGTTTTGTTTATCCCCATCGCGGTTGTAGAACTTGCTCAACACATTTCCGACCACGAAAACCTTTCCAGCATCGTTGAAAAAGACCTTCTTGAAAATCCCGGTCTTCACAACACGCTTCTCGGCGACGGCGTTGGTTCTATGGTTGGCGCGTTCTTCGGCGGTTGCGCAAACACCACTTACGGCGAATCGATAAGTTGCGTTGCGCTTTCTAAAAACGCTTCCACAAGAACAATACTTACCACGGCGATTATGTGTATGGTTGTATCGTTTGTATCTCCTTTCGTTGCGATAATCAACATGCTTCCCAAGTGCGTAATCGGCGGCGCTTGCATAGCAATGTACGGTTTCATTTCGGTCAGCGGTCTTCAAATGCTTAAAGACGTAGACCTTTCCGACAATAGAAACCTTTATCCCGTTGCGGCAATACTCGTAATAGGTATCGGCGGAGTTACGCTTAACTTCGGAACAAACAAACTCACGGGCGACCCGCTTATTCAAATCACTTCGCTTGCTTTGGCAATGATAGTGGGTATTATCGTCAACGCAATTACTCACTCGGGTAAAAACGAGAAAAGCGATGCTCCCGAAGTAATGACGGAAGAAACGCTTAAAGAAGATTTTTAATAAAATTTAAACAAAAATCCGACGCGTGTATAGGCGCGTCGGATTAATTATAAATAAACGATTTTAATTGAGTGATAAAACGTAAATTGTTACGTTTACGCAATACGTATTGCGTAAAAACAGCCTTTTTACGAATGTAAAATGGTAGATTTTAAAGTGTGTGGCAGTAAAAATTACGTATTGAACGGAAATGTAATGGCAATTAAATTTAACCGCCAAGCAAAAAATGAGTAATAATTAGATAAGTCAACGAGTAAAAACAAACCGCGGTAAAATAACGGAAAACAAAGGGCAATTAAAAAGCAAAAGAAAAACGCAAAAAGCGAAAAATAAAATGCGGAAAGCGTTTAATAAATCATAATAAACGCCGTCCGCAAAACTTGTAAATTTTAAATTAAATTTAATTTAAAGTAATAAATTATTTTTCGTAAATGCAAACCGAAGTTTCGCCGTCGGTTTCTTGCAGTTTTACCGAAATTTCTTCGCGAGTGGAAGTGGGTACGTTTTTACCTACGAAGTCCGCGCGGATAGGCAATTCTCGATGACCTCTGTCAACAAGCACGGCGAGGCGAATGGTGGACGCTCTTCCGCTTTCAAGCACAGCCTCGATAGCGGCGCGGGTCGTTCTACCCGTAAACAAAACGTCATCTACAAGTATTACGTCTTTATCTTCAACGGGGCAGGAAATGCCCGCGGATTTGACTTTTACGCCTTGTTTTCTATCGTCGCGGTAATGTGTGATATCGAGTTGGCAAACGGGTATATCCACGTTTGAAGATGCCAAAATATTGTTTTTTATGGTTTCGGCGAGCGGAACGCCCCTCGTTTTTATGCCTATAAGCACGATATTTTTAAGGTCGTCGCTTTGTTCTATAATTTCAAAAGAAATTCTTGTTAAGGCGCGTTTTACCGCTAATCCGTCCATTATTGTCGCTTTAAATTTCATAAGTCGATTTTATCACATAAGTCGTTGTTTGTCAAATTATTGACTAAAACAAAATTTTAGAGTAAAATAAATAAAGATAAAACTGTTTCGCTTTATGGCAAAATCAACGTCGTAAAATGCGGTAGTTGCCAAAAGAGGCGTTTATCGCTATAAATTAAAAAAACAGATAAAATTAATTGCTTTGGTTTTGTTAAATTGATTTAATCGTTTCGGCGTTGCCGTGATATAAGCAATATAAAGCAATATAAAACAACTATAAAAAGTATAAAAAATAACGGAGATAAAAAAATGGAAGATTTTATGAAAAACGTAACAGTGTTTACACACCCGCTCATCGCGCACAAAATTACGCACCTTTGCAGTGTGGACACAACCACGAAAGAATTTAGAGAAATCGTCAGCGAACTTGCAATGCTCATGGGTTATGAGGCATTTAGAGACGTAAAAACCAAAAACGTAGAGATTAAAGCACCGCTTTCCACGTTTATGTCGCCCGTGGTAGACGAAAAAATAACCATCGTCCCCATTTTGCGCGCGGGACTCGGAATGGTTGACGGACTTACGGCACTTTTCCCCAATGCTAAAATCGGTCACATCGGTCTTTACAGAGACGAAAAAACGCTTGAACCGCACGAATATTACTGCAAATTGCCCACCGATACGCTCGACGGACAAGTAATCGTCGTTGACCCCGCATTGGCAACGGGCGGTAGCGCGGCTGCGGCTATCGGTTTTATAAAGCAAAGAGGATTTAAAAACATAAAATTATTGTCCTTAATTGCCGCTCCCGAAGGAATTAAGAGGGTAGTTACCACTCATCCCGACGTAAAAGTTTACGTTGCGCATTATGCCGACGCTCCGCTCAACGAAAAAGGATATATCGTAACCGCTTTCGGCGATGCCGGCGACAGAATATTCGGCACGAAATAATTTAATTTAGTTGAGTTTTTGTTGTGACTGATTATAAAGTAAAATTATATATAAAAATTTTTAATCGACCGCAACAATAAGTTGTTATAACGAAAGAAGCGTATATAAAAATATCAAATTTGACCGTCGGCAAAAAAGAGTGAAGTCGGCGGTCTTATTTTATATTTATTTGTCTTTGATTTTCGTGTGTTTGTCGATTTTGCGCGCACCGTTTTGTGTAAAAACGACAGATTTCGGAGATAATTTTAAATAAAACGGCGTTTAAACGGGCGGTTTTTTCGGAAAAAAGAAATCAAATTTAAGCGCGGCAAGCAGTAAATTTGCGTTGATACGCTCGATAAATCACAGCGGTAAAAATTATAAATCGTGGAGAAAAAATTATAAATCAAGGCGGCAAAAGCGATAAAGTGTGCGGCGACAGAGCAAAATTTGCAAACAATAGATTATGTAATACGGGCGATATAAAATTAAAACCCGATAAAAAACTTTACAAAACGCTTAAAAAAATATATAATAGACTAATAAGGTATATATAGAGGTTGAAAGATGCTTGTAATAAGCACGGTCGAAAAAACGGGAATAGGAAAAGAAATAGGTATTGAAAAAGGAGATAAATTAATTGCGTTTGACGGCAAAGAGGTCGTTGACGTACTCGATTATCTTTATTACGACACCTTAAACCGCTTTTCGATTACGGTAGAAGACAAAAACGGAAGAGTAACGACTTGCGAAATAGAAAAAGATGACGACGAAACGTTGGGTCTCAATTTTTGCGACGACGGACTTAATATCCGCACTTGTCAAAACAACTGCATATTTTGTTTTGTCGCTCAAATGCCAAAAGGTATGAGAAAAACTCTTTACGTAAAAGACGACGATTACCGCCAAAGTTTTTTGTGCGGAAATTTCGTCACGCTTACAAATCTTACCGATAAAGACGTTGAAAGAATAATCCGTTTGCATTTAAGTCCGCTGTATATTTCGGTGCATACGATGAACGGCGAATTGCGCAAAAAGATGACTAAAAACCGTTTTGCGGACAAAATCAATTATTATATAAGCACTTTTGCCGCTCACGGAATAAGAATGGAAACGCAAGTCGTGCTTGTAAAGGGCTACAACGACGGCGAAGAACTCGAATATACCGCAAGGCAACTTTTTAAATATTATCCGCAAGTGGAGACGATGGCTGTCGTTCCGTGCGGAATTACCAAATATAGAGACGGACTTACAAAAATCGACGACGTAACCGCCGAATATTCAAAACAAGTGATAGATTTAGTGAGAAAACTAAACAAAGAATTCGGCGTAAACTTTATTTTGCCCGCGGACGAGTTTTATTTCAAGTCGGGTATAGAGGTCGAACCTTACGAGTTTTACGGCGGTTTTAATCAGATAGAAAACGGCGTGGGCATGACGGCGAAGTTTGAAAAAGAACTCGACGACGCCCTTTGCAAGAGAAAATACGACAAAAAGTTTTTGGCGATATGCGGCACTTCGGCGTACGAATTTATTAAAAACAGCGCAGAAAAAGTGCAGAATGTGTGCAAAGGCATAGATATTCACGTAGTCGGCGCAAAAAATTACTTTTTCGGCGAAACCGTCAACTGCACGGGTCTTTTGACGGGCGGCGATATATATAGAGCGGCAACGGAATTCGGCGATGATTACGACGTACTCGTTTTGTCGCACAACACTTTAAAAGAAACCGAAGACGTGTTTTTGGACGGCATGACGCTTGTCGAGTTGTCGCAAAAATTAAAAAAGCCTATCAGAATAACCGACGGCAGCGGAGAAAGTTTTTTCAATGCGTTTACGTCGGATAAAGTTAAGGAGGTAAATTATGAGTAAACCTTTGGTGGCGGTTGTCGGCAGACCTAACGTCGGCAAATCGACATTTTTCAATAGAGTTACGGGCAAAAAAATATCCATTGTAGAGGACAAGCCCGGCATCACGAGAGACCGTATTTATGCCGACGCCGAGTGGTGCGGACATAATTTTACGCTTATCGACACAGGCGGTATCGAACTTAAATCGACCGACGAAATGTGGATGCACATTAAAAAACAAGCGGAAATAGCGATAGACACCGCCGACGTGATTATATTTTTCTGCGACGCTAAATCGGGTTTAACAGCAGCCGACCAAGACGTTGCGGCAAAACTTAGGGTATCGAGAAAACCCATTGTGCTTGCGGTAAACAAACTCGACAATTACAGCATCGAGACCTTGTGCGAGTTTTACGAACTCGGTCTTGGCGAGCCTTACGGAATTTCTTGCGAACAAGGCAAAGGTATAGGCGACCTTCTGGACGCCGTTTGCGAAAACTTCAAGCGCATCGAGGCTGAAGAGGACGACGGCGAAGTGCTTAAAATAGCCGTCGTGGGCAAGCCCAATGCGGGCAAGTCCAGCCTTACGAATAAAATTCTCGGTTACGACAGAACGATAGTTTCGGCTCGCGCCGGCACTACGAGAGACGCAATAGACACCCCGTTTACTTATAAAGGAAAGAAATATCTTTTAATCGACACCGCGGGTATAAGAAAAAAGAGCGCAGTTGAAGAAAACGTGGAATATTACAGCGTAATCAGGGCACTTGCCTCGGTAAGGCGCGCGGATGTGTGTCTTGCGGTGGTTGATTCTTCGGTCGGGCTAACCGAACAAGACGTAAAAATTTGCGGATATATTCACGAACAAGGCAAGCCCAGCGTTATTGTAATGAACAAGTGGGATACCGTTGAAAAGGACACAAACACCATAAACAAGTTCAACGAAAAACTCGATTGCGACCTTGCGTTTATGGATTATTATAAGTCTGTTTACATTTCGGCTAAAACGGGTCAAAGGGTAAATAACGTACTCGATATTGCCGAGCAAGTGTACGAAAACGCATGCAAACGTATCACCACGGGTACGTTAAACGACGTAATCGGCGATGCGGTTCGCACGACAGACCCACCGACAAAACACGGCAGAAGACTTAAAATTTACTACGCGACTCAAGAGAGTACAAATCCCCCGATGTTCGTGTTTTTCGTAAACAATGCAGATTTGGTGCATTTTTCTTATAAAAGATTTTTGGAAAACACAATTAGAAAAGCGTTCGGCTTCGACGGCACGCCTATAAGGATAGTGTTTAGGGAAAAAGGAGACGAACAATGACTTTGATAAGGGCAAAAGATTATTGGTGGGCGTTTGCGCTGCTGGTAGTTTCGTCTTATCTTATCGGAAATATAAATTTTGCCATACTCATTTCCAAAGCAAAACACAACGACATTACGCACGTTGGCAGCGGAAACCCGGGTACGATGAATATGAGCCGCGCTTTCGGCTTGAAAATAGGTTTGTTGACGCTTATATTAGATATATTGAAAGGCGCGTTCCCCACGCTTATCGGGGCGTTGGTTTTTCAAAAGTGCGCTTTTATATCGTCGGGTATAAACGTAAACTCGGTTTCGGGCATTATGTGCGGATTTTCGGCGGTAACGGGGCATATCTTCCCGTTTTGGAGAAAGTTTAAGGGCGGCAAGGGCATTGCTTCGACGATAGGAGTTTTTCTCGTGTTAGAGCCGTGCTTTGCACCGATATTCATGATCGCCGCGCTTATGTTTATTTTGTATACAGAAATGGGCTCGATGGGGTCGTTTATAGCGACCACGCCGCCGGCAATAATTTATATATGGCATCATTATTTAAGGTGTTTCCGCAGCGGAATTGCATATTCTGACGGATTAAGCGTGTATTTAACGGGTATGCTTTTGGCGGTAGGAATAATCTTTTTGACGTGGTTTGCGCATAGGGCGAATATAAAAAGGCTTATTTACGGAGAAGAGCACCCAACCGATTGGATGAGAATGATTAAAGAACTCAAATACAAAAAGAAAAAAAGCAAATAATGTAATAATGGGCAAAAACCTCTCATATACTTTAACGAACAAGTAGTGGGAGGTTTTTTATTATTTATGGAAAATTACGACGTATATAAGGATATTGCCGAGCGCACCCAAGGCGATATTTATATAGGTGTTGTAGGTCCTGTAAGAACGGGTAAGTCTACTTTTATAAGTCGTTTTGTACAAACCGTCGTTATGCCTAAATTAAGCGACGACAACAAAAAATCTATTACCATTGACGAATTGCCGCAGTCTTCCGACGGAAAAACCGTAATGACTACCGAGCCGAAATTTGTGCCAGCAGAAGCGGTTTCTGTCGATTTGGGAGATAACGGTATCGCCAAAGTGCGCCTTATCGACTGCGTAGGTTATATGGTTGAGGGGGCAAAAGGCGCAGACGAAGACGGAAAAACAAGAATGGTAAAAACGCCGTGGTCGCCCGACGAAATGCCTTTTGAAGAGGCGGCGCAACTCGGTACGGATAAAGTGATTAGGCAACACTCGACTATAGGTATAGTCGTTACTACCGACGGGTCAATTTCGGGCATCGACAGAAACGCCTATGAAAAGGCAGAAGAAAAAGCGATAACCGCCATTGAACAAACGGGCAAACCTTATATAATTATTTTAAACAGCACGCACCCAAACGACGAGGAAACGACTGCGCTTAAACAAAAGTTGCAATTGAAATATAACAGAAAAGTAATCGCCGTAGATGTGTTAAATGCGGACGAAAACGCGCTTGCGGGAATAATAGGCGAGGTGTTGTTCGAGTTTGAAGTGAAGAGAATAGACGTAACGCTTCCCGAGTGGATGATGGCCTTGCCGCCTACTTCGCCGATAGTATCTTCGGTTTTGGACTGCGTGAAAAAAGGCGCGACGAGCGTGTGTAAAATGAAAGATTACGAAAAGTTTTCGCATGCGTTCGACGAATTAAACAGCGTCAATCCGCCCGACGGAGCAGTGGTAAATCTCGGCGACGGAACGGTGAAATATTCGCTCACCGCCGATAACGCGTTGTTTTACGAGGTGGTCAGCGACGAGGCGGGCGAAAAAATCGAAAACGAGTACGATTTGCTTTCTTATGTGAGAAGGGCAAACGAGGCGAATTTGTGTTATAGAAAGATTAAATGGTTTAAACGGACTTTCTCTTACAAATTCAGACGGAATTTTAAATTCAACAGAATATGTAGTTTCAAACACAAGCGGAATTTCTGCAATAGATGTAGGGGAATATGACTACACAATTACCTTAAACAACACAAACATCAAGTTTGATAACGAAAGTCAAATACTAGCAGGCAAATTTAACATTGTTGCAAAAAATGTAGAAGTAAAAGCAACCTTAAAGGCAAAAATAACTGAACTTAAAAAACAGTTTGACCTTACATCTTCTAACTTCACAGGGCTTGCAGCATCGCATAGTGCAACTGGAACAGTATCACTTTATCCGGGCAATATTGAAATAACAAAAGTGTTTGACGGAAATTCAAACAAACTAGAAGAACTTTTAGTTCAAATATCAGACTCTACAGGCATAATATACAAC
>CAKQKQ010000056.1 GCA_934249265.1 uncultured Clostridia bacterium
CAAAATGTATACCGTCTACAATAAGACCACGCTTCGCCATCATATAGCCTGCAACGGGGCTGTCGATACCGCCCGAAAGCAACAACATACCTTTACCCGACGAGCCGACGGGCATACCGCCTACGCCCTTTATGTATTCGCTGTAAACGAGCGTGTTGCCCTTTTCTCTTATATCTACGTAAACAATATGGTCGGGATTTTTAACGTTGACTTTTAAATTGTCGTGATGCGCGTCCAAAATCGCGCCGCCTACCATACCTGAAAATTCAAGCGAATGAATAGTAAACGTTTTGTCCGCACGGTTTGTTTCAACTTTAAACGTGCCTTTAAGTCCGTCGGTAATGAGTTGCGCGGTCTTATAAATAGTGTCTACGTCGGTTTTTACCGCATAAGCGGGACTAATCGAATGTACGCCCGCCACTTTTTTAAGTTTTTCTATAATGGTATCATAATCGCTTTCGGAAAAGTCCTCTATTAAATACCTTGCGTTCCAACAAAGAGTTTTATGCTCGATATCTTTAAGCACGTTTTCGATGTTGTTTTCAAGCATTTTTATAAAATAACCTTTGTTTTTGCCCTTTAAAAATATTTCGCAATATCTTACAATAATTACTCTTTTCATTTGTTGTACATCACCTTATATAATTTTTTTACGCAATCGGTAAGTTTTTTAGATGCAATTTCGCACTCTTCCACAGTCGTATCGTACCCGAAACTTATCCTTATTACTCCGCTCAATACGTCGCTATCAAAGCCGCAAGCGGAAATTATCCTTGAATAAGGATTTCTCGAGGAACAAGCCGACCCCGTGCCGATGACGATGCCTTCGTCCTCGAGCATGTGCTGTATAACTTCGCCTTTAAGCCCTTTTGCCGACAAAGACAATATAAACGGAGACGAATTTTCGCCCGAAATAACTTTTATATAGTCCAAATCTAAATTTTGTTTAAACGCCTTTTTACACTCTTCGGCGTTTTGATAATATTTTAAAACGTTGTTTGCCCTTTCTTGCACCGCTTCTTTAAAAACCATTATTCCGAAGACGTTTTCAGTGCCGCTTCTAAGTCCGTTTTCTTGACCGCCGCCGTAAATCAACGGATTTAAAACGAGCGTTTTCTTTTTAAACAACGCTCCGATACCTTTAAGTGCTCCGATTTTGTGCGCGCTCACGCTGTATAAATCGATATTTGAACACGGTTTAAACGGAATTTTCATATATGCTTGCACCCCGTCGGAATGAAACACCGTGTACTTGTTTTTCGCTTTTACCGCTGTGGAAATTGCGTTAATATCGTTGATCGCGCCCGTTTCGTTGTTTACATGCACAACCGAAACGAGAGACGTTTTGTCGTCAACAAGAGACAAAAGCGAATTGACGTTTACGCTGCCGTCTTGGTTTAATTTGGCATATCTCACGTCGTAGCCGCGCTTTTTCAATTCTTCATAACATTTGTAAACAGCCGAGTGTTCGCCCTCGGTTGTGATTATGTTTCCCTTTTTTGCAAAAGCGAATATAGCCGTGGTATCCGATTCAGAACCGCACGAAGTAAAAATCAAATCATATCCCGACGGGCTGAACGACTTTAAAATTACGTTTCTGGCGTCCTCGAGGTCCTTTTTTACCGCAATTCCGCCGCGATACAGTGCCGAAGGGTTGTAAAAATAATCTTTTGTGTATTTTTCTGCGGCTAAAACCGCCCTTTGTATGGGCATTGTTGTTGCCGCATTGTCAAGATAAATCATTCAAAATCCTCCGCCAAAACGGTTTTACCCGTAAACCAGACTATATAAGACAACAACGTATCGCTACACTCGAGTAAATACATAATCCTTCCTTCGGTTGAATTTGTAAGAATATACGCTTGATTTTCAGTGTTTTTCTTGTCTGCAAAACACTTAATAGTCTTTGCCGCACCGCCACTCGATTGAGTCATATAAAAACTATTGCTGTCTACTCGACCGATTTTTATAATTTTTTTGCAATCGATTTCGTCGATTCTTTTGCGCCTTGCGTTGTTGATTACTTTCGCGATATGCACGCTGCCCGAAACGTAAGTATAGTCGTAAGAATATATCATACGCTTACTTAAAAACAATGCCAAAACCGCAAAAACGGTAAAGAAAATCGCGACGATTAAATAGAAAATAAAAAATGTGTTTTCTTGTTTTGTCGCGTCGCTACCCGTTGCGGCTTTTTGCGATGCCGCTATTATATAACAAAACAGCGCGGCAACCAAAAATATCACGAAAAACACAAAAAGTTGAATTTTCAATACTCTGTGTTTTTTACTGTTTTCGGTAGAAACGCTTTCTTCGTAATAGTTATCGTTCATATAAATTCCTCGATTTTATCTTGATTTTTGTAAATCGTAATTTTTAAATTCGCCGTTATTTAAGTTTGACGAAAGTCACTCCGTTTTCGCCCTCGCCGTAAACGCCGAAACGGAACTCCTTTACATACGGACATTTGCGCAAATATTCGTGTATAGCCTTGCTTAAAATTTTCATGCCCTTACCGTGAATAATTTTTACTTCTTCCAAATTTTTCATAAGGGCTTTGTCTAAAAACAATTTCACTTCTCTTATTGCGTCGTCTTGAGTGAGTCCCACGACGTTGATTTCTCTTTCGACCGCCGTGTTTAAATCCGTTTCGTAATGGACTTTCATTTTGTCTTTCGGCTTTTGCGTCATGCTCGCTTTGGGATAGAAAAGCGTTGAAAATTTAGCATTATATCTTAAATTATCGCAAATTACCTCACACTCTTTCTTTTTGGGATTTATGCGCGTGACTTCGCCGACCGAACCGAACGTAGACGAATAAACTTTCATTCCGACTTTAAGTTTGTTTTCTTCGATCGGTTTCAATTTATCGTAATCGACAGACTCTTCATCGTCGGCATATTTTGTGTCGGCGATTTTATTTTTAAGCGTACTCGCCTCTATCACGTCTTGTATACCGACTTCTTGCTTTTTAAGTATGGCTTTTATTTGAGTCAAAAGTTCTTCCGCTTCTTCCTCTTTTTCGTTTACTATGCGCCTACTCTCAATTTTCGCTTTTGTCAAAAATTTCGCCTTATCGTCTTCGAATTTCTTTCTTTCGGCAATAAGCGATTTATATTCTTCTTCGAGTTTTATCTTTAATTTTTCAACTTCCAACCGTTCTTCTTCGGCGTAAGTCCTCGATTTTTCCGCTTCTTTAAGCACGTTTTCAAACGAAACTTTACTTTCGTCTAAAAAACTTATCGCCATATCCGTTATTTCTTGCGAAATACCGAGCCTCTTTGCTATTTCGATGGCGTTTGAACTACCCGGCGCGCCTATATTTATTTTATATTTAGGCGCGTATGTTTGCGGGTCGAAATCCATCGACGCGTTGATTATTCCGTCGGTCGTGTAGGCGTATTCTTTTAAATCGGAATAGTGCGTGGTGATTATACCGAAACTGTTTTTACTCATTAAATGGCAAATTACCGCGCGAGCAAGCGCACTGCCTTCCTCGGGGTCTGTACCCGCACCGATTTCGTCGATAAGAACAAGGCTGCCGCCGTTTACGTTTTGCGTAATTTCGATTATATTTTTTATATGCGACGAAAACGTAGACAAACTGTTTTCAATGCTTTGTTCGTCGCCGATATCGCAAAATACGTCGTCAAATATAGACAATTGACAGTCGTCAGCCGCCGGAACGTACATTCCGCTCATCGCCATAAGCGTAAAAAGTCCCACAAGTTTCAGTGTTACGGTTTTACCGCCCGTATTAGGACCGGAAATAAGCAAATATTTATAATTTTTACCGAGCGAAATATTGATAGGTACGACTTTATTCGGGTCGATAAGCGGGTGTCTGCCTAAAATAATGTCGATATTGCCCGTCGTATTTAAATTTGGCTTGCGCGATTTCGTCTTATAAGCATAAGTTGCTTTGGCAAAATTTAAGTCGAGTTCCGAAACGCACTGCAAATTTACCTTTAATTTGTCGGCAATAAGTCCCACAGAATGTGATAAATCGGACAAAATCGCCTCGACTTCCGCTTGTTCGGCTATGGTAACCGACCTCAACTCGTTGTTTAATTCCAATATTTCAATCGGCTCGATAAAAACGGTCGAACCGCTCGCCGATTGATCGTGAACGAGACCTTTTACTCTGCTTTTATATTCGGCTTTTACGGGAATAACGTATCTGTCTTGCCTTATCGTAATGATATTGTCGCGCAAATAATCGTTGTTTCCGCTGCGAATATAATCGGACAAACGCTCTCTTATTTTTGCGTTTATGTTTTTGATGTTTTTGCGCAATTGATAAAGTTTTTCCGAGGCGTTGTCAGCCATTTGCTCTTCGGATAAAATCTTTTCGTAAATGTTGTTTTCAAGATACCCATCGGCAAAAATACCGCTCGCAACGTTTTTAAGTAAAACTATTTCTTCGTCGTTTATAGATAAAACGCTGTTTTTAACGTGCCTTGACGAGCGTAAAAGGCGCATTACTCTCAATAATTCGCCCATAGAAAGCGACGAGCCCATTTGCGCTCTGTCGAGTTCGTCGGTAATTTCGTCGAAAAACTCGATATTGCCGACCGTATAATTATAAAGCAATTTATACGCTTCGGTCGTTTTGTTTTGCATTTCGACGACTTCGGCAAAATCGCTGCTCGGTTGCATTTCGTCAATGGCGTTTTTAGTGCAATACAACGTTGCAAATTGCTTTAATTTATCTTTTATTTTGTTGTATTCAAGTGTGTTTAATACTCTATCGGATATCATTTTATACCTCTTGTCAAATTACCTCCGGTATAGTTTTTGATAATATTTTTTAACTTTTCCGCATTGTTTTCTACGTTTAAAACTTGCAAAATCTTGTTTTCGTCATATAAAACGAAATTATAAATAAGGTTATTTTGTTTGCCGTTTTCGTTTACGTAAACCAAGTCGTTGCAATTGTATACTTTAAATCTGCAAGTAGAAAGTTTGTATCTGCGTACGGTAAAAAGCCTACCGTCTTCGTCTTTAAGTGTATAAACGTCTCCTCTTTTACAGTCGGCGCATTCCCTTTTAAACGGACAATAAATCAAATCCATTAAAGTGATATTTCCCAATGAAAACATCGCGCCTTGCCCGCCGATTTGCTTAATTTCTCTATAAGCAAGTTCTTTTGAGTAAGCGTATTTATAGCACTTATTTGAGATAAAGTCGCAATCGATTTTATTAAAAAGGTTAAAACCCGTACCCGCATATAAAAGCAAATTATACTTTTTGCATAAATTAATCGCGTAATTGCCGTCGCAATAAACTCCGTCGAAATACTTAAATTTGTCCTTTACGATTTCTTCGTCGTCATCGCAAAAGTATGCGGGAAGATATAAAAACTTTTTCGCTTCGATATTTTTGCTGTCTTTATAAAACTTTAAAAATTCTTCTTCGTCTTTATAGTTATGCGGGAAGAAAATTAAGTCTGTAATATTTTTAGAATAGTTTTTTAAAAAGCCGAAATCGCTTGCAATTACCGAAATACCGCCATCGAATTTACGTTCAGTATTTTTGTAAAACATTTCATAATTTACGATATTATCGTTGATTTTGCAATGTTTTTCATTTTTAGTCAACTCGTTGTAAACTTGCAAATACAACGCCGAGCGCGCTTTGTTTAATGCCGATTTAAGCACAAACACGTTGCCGACAATGTTGATATTTGCCTTTATATCAAAAGGATATCTATCGGTTTTTAACAAGTTATTTTTTATTTCGTCTATCGTCGTAGCGCACTTTTCAGCCTTTTGCACGATAAAATCGCTTTGCACTTTTATGCCATTACATACAAGCGTAATGGGTTGACCTTCGGCTATATCGCAATACACTTCAAGCAGTTTTAGTCTTTTATAAGACAACGTCCGCTCTACCGTTTTCACGTCCTTGGTGATATAAAGTTTGTCTCCTATTTTTATATCGCCTTTATACACGGTTGTGATTTTCCCGTTAAAATTCAAGCACGTTGCGCTGCCGACTTCTACTCCGTCTCTTATGATTTTAAATGCGTCGCCAACGTTAAACGGTTTTGTAAAAATTTCGGTTTTATTAAATTTATCGATATCGCAAACGTACTTTCCCAAGTGGTTTTGTACTTTATCGGAAATGATATTTTTATCTAAACCGAACACATAACCTAAAGTGTAATTACCTCTATTGTAAATTTTGGTTAAATCGTCGAATTCTTTATCCGCCGACAAGCCGTCGATAATTTTTCTATACGCCCTCGTTGCCGTGGCAACGTATTCGACGCTCCTCATCCTTCCTTCGATTTTAAAACTTTTGACGCCCGCGTCTATCAAATCTTTAATTTTGTCTTTGAGTTTTAAGTCGGAAAGCGAAAGACTGTATGTTTGCTCACAAGAAAACCCCTCTCCCGAGTAAGTATATTTTTGTCTGCAAGGCTGTTTGCATCTGCCCCTATTTCCGCTGTTTCCGCCCACAAAACTACTCATATAGCATTGCCCCGAAAACGACGTGCACATTGCGCCGTGAACAAACACTTCGGTGTCGCACAGTTTTGCAATTTCTTTTATTTCGTCGATTTTAGTTTCGCGCGCCAAAACAACTCTTTTAAAATTGTTTTCAAGGGCAAAATTCGCCCCATACACGTTATTGATACCCGCTTGAGTGGACAAATGTAACTCTATATCTCTTAAATTTTGTTTTAATATATTGCCAAACGCGATATCTTGAATGATAAAAGCGTCCACGCCGAGTAAATATGCCTTTTTCACGACCTCGAAATATCTCGAAAGTTCTTCGTCTTTAATCAGCGTGTTTACGGCAACGTACACTTTTACCCCAAACAATCTTGCATAGCGCAAATATTCGTCCAAAGTATCAAGCGTAAAGTTTTCCGCGTTTTTGCGCGCGGAAAACTCGTCAAGCCCGATATATATCGCATCCGCACCGTTGTTTATTGCGGCGTAAAAACACTCCGCATTTCCTGCGGGCGACAATAATTCTACCATTACTTTAAATCAACTCGAATTAGCGGAGTTGAACGCCTATTTGTTTGAGGTTGTTGAGTATCTTACCGACGTAACCGTCTACTTCTTCAACGCTTAAAGTTCTGTCAAGCGCGGTAAATGTAAGGCGGTAAGCCATACTCTTTTTACCCTCTTCGACACCTTCGCCTCTATACACGTCGAAAAGTTCTACGCTGACAAGCGACTTGTTTGCTCTCGCTTTAATCGCTTCGATAACTTCGGCGTTGGTTATTTCTTCGTCCATTACAAGCGCAAGGTCTCTTTCTACAGACGGATATTTTGCAATAGCCTTAAAGAATGTTTTTCCGCTTGCATAAGTAATAAGTTTGTCGTAATTGAGTTCGGCAACGTATACTTTCTTGTCTAAATCTATTTTTTTAGCAGTTATCGGCGAAAGTTGACCAACGTAACCTATGCAAGTTCCGTCTATCATAATATCCGCGCCCCTCGTCGGGTGAAGATATTTTCTTTCGCTTCTAACGTAATCGACCTTTGAATTGACGTGCAAAATATCAAACAATCCCTCGATAATTCCTTTAAGCGTAAAGAAATCTTCGCCTTCTCCGAAAACGCCCAACGACAAATAAAGTTTTTCTTCGGGGAGTTCTTCAAGAGGAAGAGTCTTCGGGCGATAAGTTTTTGCAAGTTCAAAAAGTCTGCCGTCGAGATTCTTTTTGTTGACGTTCCTTTGTATAGTGTACACAAGCGACGGCATCAAAGTCGTCCTCATAACGCTCATGTCTTCACCCAAAGGATTTACGAGTTTTATTACGTCTTTACCCTCTTCTTCGGTCAAATCGAAAATTTCTCTCTCTTTATCCGAAACGAACGAATAAGTAATTATTTCGTTAAAGCCGTTGTCGCAAAGATATTCTTTGGTTTTTTCGTCTTTAAGTTGTCTTTCGTTAAAGCCGCCGAGCGTGATTTGAGCGTTGTTGAAAAGCATACAATTAATATGGTCGTAACCGTAAATACGTATTACCTCTTCGGCAAAATCGGGATAATCTTCGATATCTTCTCTATATTTAGGCACGGTAACCGTCAATTCGTCGCCGTTTAACACGCACTCGAAATCGAGCCCTTTAAGAATTTCCACGATTTTATTCGCGGGAACTTCTATTCCCAAAAGTCCGTTGATTTTGGAAATTGCGGTTTTAATTACCTTTTTATCCGTGCTTTCGCTTAAAATATCAATATCGCCCTTTGCCACGTCGCCCGCGTCTAACGTGTAAATCAAATTCAAGGCTCTGTTAAGTCCGAGTTGGGTCGTATAAATATCTATACCTTTTTCATAACGCGCCGAAGAGTCGGACCTTTTACCGAGCCTTCTCGACGATTTACGTATATTGTCTCTTTTAAACTTAGCGCACTCGAATACAAGTTGAGTCGTATCGTCGTTTATTCCGCTGTTAAGTCCGCCCATTATACCGGCAAGAGCAACGGGTTTATCGGTGTCGCAAATTACAAGCACGTCGTTGTCGAGCGTAAACTCTTTTTCGTCGAGAGTGGTGATTTTTTCGCCGTCTTTCGCCCTTCTTACAACAATTTTATGCGAATCGAGCAAGTTGTAATCGAATGCGTGCATAGGTTGACCTATCTCGAGTAAAATATAGTTCGTGATATCGACAATATTGTTTATCGCCCTTATTCCGCACAAAGCAAGCCTTTTTTGCATCCACTTCGGCGACGGTTTAAGGCGAATATTATCCACGAAATGCGCCATATATCTGGGACACAACTCTTTATCTTGCACTTCAACCGCGATTTTTTCGCTCGTCGTTTGAGCCGTAGCGACGTAATCGGTTGCGGGCATTTTTAAAGGACGATTAAGCACTGCGGAAAGTTCTCTCGCGATGCCTAAAATGCTTTGACAGTCGGGTCTGTTGGACGTAATGGAAATATCGAAAACGGTATCTTTTACGTCGAGCAAATCGACAACTTCTTCTCCGAGCGGGAAATCGTCGTGGAATACAAGCACTCCGTCGAAAGACGCGCCGTCGTAATATTCCTCGGTAATTCCGATTTCTTCTCCGCCGCAGAACATACCCGCCGACGGAACGCCGCGCAAGTTGCCCGGTTTGATTTTGGTGCCGTCCGCGAGAATTGCGCCGTCTAAAGATACGGGCACTTTGTCGCCTACTTTTATATTTTTTGCGTTTGTCACGATTTGCAATTTACCGTACTTTCCCGCGTCGATTTGACAAACCGAAAGTTTGTCGGCGTTGGGGTGTTGCGCTATTTCGAGTATTTGACAAACGACTATTTTATGTACGTCTTTATTTACTTCGATTACTTCTTCAACTTCGAATCCGCACGAAAAGAGTTTATTTTTTAAATCCTCGGTCGATATATCCGAAATTTCCACGTATTCGTTTAACCATTTAAGCGGTGCTTTCATTTTTTCGTCCTCCTATTACTTAAACTCTTTTAAAAATCTGATATCGTTATCAAAGAAATAACGTATATCGGGTATGCCGTATTTAAGCATTGCAATTCTTTCAAGACCGATACCGAACGCAAAACCCGTGTATTCGTCGGGGTCGATACCGCAATTTTTAAACACTTGTCTGTTTACCATACCCGCGCCGAGCACTTCTATCCAGCCCGTACCTTTGCACAAAGGACAACCTTTGCCTCCGCACTCGAAACAACTTACGTCAACTTCTACGCTGGGTTCGGTAAACGGGAAATATGAAGGACGAAGTCTCGTCTTTACGTCGCTCGACTTAAATATTTTCTTCAAAAACTCTTCGAGCATGCCCTTTAAATCGCATAAAGTAAGACCCTTATCGACTACAAGACCTTCCATTTGGTGGAACATAGGCGAATGTGTCGCGTCGCTGTCGCTACGGTAAACTCTGCCAGGTCCTAAAATTTTAAGCGGGGGCTTTTTCTCTTCCATTACCCTTGCTTGGCCGCTGGAAGTTTGCGTTCTTAACAAGATATTGTCTGTAATGTAAAACGTATCTTGCATATCTCTTGCGGGGTGATCTTCGGGTATATTGAGTTGCTTAAAATTGTAGAAATCAAGTTCGATTTCCGGTCCTTCGTAAATCTCGAAACCCATACCCGCAAAAGCGTTTATGATATCGTTTTTTACCAAAGTAACGGGGTGTAAATTGCCCGTTTGCGGCTTTTTACCGGGAAGCGTAACGTCGATCGCCTCTTTTTTAAAACTTGCTTTAAGTGCCTCTTCTTTAAATTTAGCGTCGAGCGAAGAAATGAAATTTTCCACTTCGCTCCTTAAATCGTTGACAAGTTTTCCCGCCATGGGTCTGTCTTCGGGTTTAATGTCTTTCATACCCTTCAAAAGACCCGTGATAAGTCCGCTTTTGCCGAGATACTTAATTTTCAATTCCGCAAGAGTGTTTATCGCAGTGACTTTATCACACTCATCTTGCAACTGCTTTCTAAGTTGTTCAATTTTTTCCTTCATGTTTTTCTCCTTAAAACGACATAAAAACTGCCCTATGCTGATTTGCATAGGGCGTAAATTTACGCTGTACCACCTATTTTCGTCTGAAAACAGACCTCGTTTAATGTTATTACGGAACAACCGTTGCCGCCTACTGAAAATCAATCGCAAATTTTCTTTTTTTAAAGAAAACCCACGCCGATTACGTTCGGGACACAACTCCGAAGTGAATACCGTTTATAAATTACAGCGAACCTTTCAGCCGCGAATTCGCCTCTCTTTGTAACGACAAAACGTCTGTCTTCATCATAGTTTTTATAAATTAATATTATTATATATAAAAAATATATTCTTGTCAATCGTTTTGCCGATTTTATATTCGGCTTTTAATTTCATATTTATTTTTAATTTTAAACTCGGTATTTACTTTTTATAAAAGCGTACACTATATTGTGGCTAGTTATGTCCGGTTACGTCGGGTTATATCCGCTTATCTCGGGCAACAAAATTTTTTACCAAATAATAATTTTTTTAATTCTTTTTGGACTTCGCTTTAAAAATCAACGCTATTAAATAAGAAAAAACAATGGCGGCTGTTATACCCGCCGAGGCGGCTGAAATTCCGCCCGTAATTGCTTCGTATAATCCCTTTTTTGCTCCTTTAATCGCTCCGTCGGCGAGTAAAAATCCAAAACCGGATATAGGCACGGTCGCGCCCGCTTGGGCAAAATCGACAAATTTGTTATACAATCCCACCGCACGCAATACCGCACCCGCAAGCATGAAATAAACGAGAATTTTTCCCGAGGTCAATTTTGTGTAATTTATTAAAAGTTGCGCTATAGTACATATGCTTCCGCCGACTAAAAATACTTTTAAATATAATATAAAAACTTCAAAAGCAGTCATATTTTCTATCCTTTTTATTCTCCGATTTTTAAATTGCGCTTTAAATCTCTTTGTGTTATTTCAAACTGTTTTCTATGGTGACAAGATGCGTAATGCACGGTATAGATTCGCCTTGTTGCGCCGACACCGTAGACATCAACGCACCCGTCGCCATAAGTATAACTTTGTTTAATTTCTTTTCTAACATTTTTTTGTAAATATACGAATTAAAAACTATCGCGCTGCAACCCGCGCCGCTACCGCCTTGATATTCCTCTTCTTTTATTTGGTAAATCATTTCGCCGCAATCAACGTGTTGTTTGTTGACGTCGAAACCCTTTTCCCACATCAATTCTTTAAATAATCTGCTGCCGAGCACGCCTAAATCTCCCGTAACAATTAAGTCGTAATCTTCGGGTTTTGTTCCCGTGCATTTAAAATGCCTTGTAAGCACCGACACCGCAGACGGACACATTGCCGCCCCCATATTGTTTAAGTCGGTAACGCCGAAATCGACCACTTTACCGAAAGTGACCGAAGTGACGCTCGGGTAATTATCGTCGTGTTTACCTATTAAGCATGCGCCCGCCCCCGTAACCGTCCACTGTGCTTGAGGGGGTCTCGTACAACCGAGTTCAAGCGGAAAACGATATTGTCTTTCTGCCGTGGCAAAATGACTACCCGTGGCGCATACCGCATTATCGAAATACTCTCCGTCAACAAACACCGACGCAATGCCTATCGCCTCGCTCATTGTGGCGCAAGCATTATAAATACCGATATACGGCATGTCGAAATCTCTCGCCGCAAAACTTGCGGAAATTATTTGATTTAACAAATCACCCGAAAACAACGCGCCTATTTCATTCTCTCTAAGCGACTGTTTTTTTATTAAACTTTTAATAGCAAACGAAAGCATTTTACACTCGGCTTTTTCATAAGTATCCTCGCCGAACGAGTCGTCCGTCAATTTTTTATGAATATATTTTTTTAGCGGTCCTTGCGATTCTTTTGGTCCTGCTATGGTATAAGTATTTATAATCGACGGCTTGTTTTTTAATATTATGGTATCTTTCATTGTCACCCTTTACTTATATATTTTTAATTCGTAATTAGTTTTATAATTTACGATTTTATATGCAATTTTGAAATGTTTTTCAAATTTATTACGTACCTGAATATCGCTTGGTATTACGCTTAAATAAATAATCCTACGACATAATAAATCAACCCTATGGCAACGCTTATGCAACAACCGAAAACTATAATAGGACCGGCGATTAAAAACATTTTTGCCGCCGTACCGAAGATATAACCTTCGCTTTTAAATTCCATAGCAGGTGCTACAATAGAATTTGCAA
>CAKQKQ010000057.1 GCA_934249265.1 uncultured Clostridia bacterium
TCCTGCCGATGCGCGGCGCGCCGCGTCAATCATTACAAGAAGTTCCATAAGATTTTCGTTTACCGGTGCGGAAGTCTATTGAATGATGAATACGTCTCTTCCTCTTACCGTTTCGCCTATGTGTACGCTTGTTTCTCCGTCGCTGAAATGACCTACTTCAATGTCTCCGAGTGTAAGTCCCAACTCTTTTACTACTGCCTCTGCAAGAGGTCTGTTTGAATTTCCGGCAAAAATTTTAATCTCGTTATGATTGGTAATCATGTTGTGTTCCGCTGCCCTCCGAAAATATTTTAAATTTTAGCCGACGCGCTTTTTCGGCGTATACCCGTATATTAGCGATTTTTTATCTTTTTATCTCGCTTTTATCTCGTTTTTTGTCTTGCGACGCTTTTTAATTGCGTCTTTAACGGCGTTCAAATAAACTTCGCTAAAAAAGCGATAAAATCAAAATCTTGCGGCATATACAATCCGCGCACGAGTCGTACTTTTTACTATTTTATATAATTAAGAAAAATAAGTCAACACAATTTAATGGGTTTTTCAAGTTATTTTCTACGTTTTTTAAAAAAGTCTTTTAAAACGAACGAACATTGTTCTTCAAGTAATCCGCCCTCGGCTTGTCCGTTGTAATTTAAGCCGCTGTCCTTTAAAATATTAAACTTCGACGACACCGAGCCGCTCTTTTTTTCGTACGCGCCGAAATATATTCCTTTAAGTCGCGCGTTGCATATCGCGCCCGCGCACATGGGGCATGGCTCTAACGTGACGTACATTTCGCAGTCGTCGAGCCGCCAACTTTTTAATTTTTTGCACGCCTTTTCTATCGCGAGTATTTCGGCGTGGTGGGTGGCTATTTGCGATTTTTCCCTTTTATTATAAGCGCGCGCAATGATTTTGCCGTCCTTTACGATAACCGCCCCTATGGGTATTTCCTCGTTTTTTTCGGCTTTTTCGGCTTGCTTCAACGCCGCTTTCATAAATTTTTCTTTATCTTCCATTTAAAACCTCATTTGTGGTAGTCGCTGTCGGCGTTTATCATAAAAGCCCTATAAATTTGTTCTAATAAAAGCACCCGCATAAGCGTGTGCGGAAAAGTCATATCCGAAAACGAAATTTTTTCGTCCGCTTTTTGTTTTATGCTTGCGTCTATTCCGTAAGAACCGCCTATCACGAAAGTAATTATTCCCTCTCCCGCGTCAACTAAACCCTCGACTTTTTTCGCAAGCGTTTCCGATGACATTTTTTTACCTTCGACGGCAAGGGCGATTATATATCCTTTTAAATTTTTCTCTATGCCCTCGCCTTCCTTTTTTAAAAGGCGAACTATGTCGGCGGGCGACGGCTCTTTTGAAAAAGTTTCGTCTTTACATTCTATAAAAGTGACTTCGCAAAACCTTTTTAGCCTTTTTATATACTCAAAAATAGCCTCTTTATAATAATTTTCCTTTACTTTGCCCACGCAAACTACGTTTATCTTTATCATTTTATCCCCTTTTGCCGTTTTTATTATATATTGTATTTTACATTGAATTTGGCTGTATCGAATTTGCCGCGCGTTATTGCGCATTGGCAAACGCCGTTAAACGCATTGCTTAATACTTTTCGGCTTTCGCTTTATTCTTATGCGAAAAGATTTACAAGCCACATAAAAACGCAAACCGCAACGCCGCCTAAATAAGCGTAAAAATCTTTGATTTTAAGTTTTTTATTGCTTTCGGACAAATCGTTTTGGTCTTTCTGTTTAAAGAGCCACACGCACGAAATTACAAGCGCGACAAGCCCGACTATCATTAAAATTATGCCTTTTACACCCGCATACAAATTTACTTGCGGGAAAAAATAAGTCAACGTAAGCACCAAAGCGTTGTTTAAAAAGTGCATAATCGTCGTGGGAATGACCGAACCGCTTTTTCTCGCAATTAATGCGTACGTTGCGCCCACGAGAAATTGGTAAACCGTTTGGGCGGGCGACATATGAAACAGCGAAAACAACACGCCGTTTAAAATTACCGCCGTTACCGTGGAAAAATCGTCAAACGCAGTCAAAATTACACCGCGGAACAAAAATTCTTCTACCAATGCGGGCAAAAGACATATGCATAACAACCCGAGCAAATAATTGCCTACGCTTGCGGGCGGCAGCGTGACTTGCGGGGGATTATAACCGAGTTTGTTTAAAAGATACACAAACAAATCGTTCGCCTTGCCCAACCCAAGCAAAAGTCCAAACAAACATACAACCGCAATTAATGCGTATTTAAGCGAGAATTTTTTTACTTTGACGCAAGATAAAAGGTTGGTTTTTTCCTTTAAAGAATAAAACAAAGCGCACGCGAAAATCGCCGTTCCGCACACGCAATACGCCAAGAATTTAAAGACGGTTTTTTCGCCTACGACTTCGGTAGTAGCACTCGTTTTTTGCGCAACCACCGTCACCACAACGGCGTAAACGAGTTGAAGAATCAAATATGCGCAAATACAACTCGTAAAAAACCAACCGCCGAAATTTATATTCAATTTTTTTAACGCGCAACCGTTTTTATTCTCTTTAATATCGGCGTTTTTGTCATTTACGCCTTTATTTTTATTAAAACGCGCGCCCTTTTTGTCGTTTTTGTTTTTCATAAGTAAATTTATTATACATTATTTATAAATTTTAGTAAAGAATATTTACCTTAAAATTAAGTGCAAAATCGAACGACGAAAACATAAAAATTTTGACTGCATAATTTAAAACGAAGGAAAAAATTAAACGGTAAAAATTTAAACGATAGAAAATTGCACAACCGAAAAATTGCATGGCAAATTATTCCCTTTTCACTCTTTTAAAGGTAAATCATTCTTCTTGTCGCTCTTTAAAAAACCTTGTCACACGCTTAAAGTTGCGTAATACTCCACCACCGCCATTGTTACGACTTGCGAAAATTTATCCCTATAATTCTCGGTAGAAAGAAGTCGCTCGTCTTCCGCGTTAGACAAAAAGCCGCACTCGATAAGTACCGACGTGTAATCGGTGCAGTTTAACATATAAAAATCACCCGACAAATTTATGCACTCGCGCGTGCTTTCTTCCATTTTGTTGAGTCTGTTTTGAATTACGCTCGACAAATTTTTGCTTTCGTCGCTGCCTATTTTATAAAAAACTTGCGCCCCGCGGCGGCTTTTATCGGCGGGAAAACTGTTCATATGTACGGATATTACAAGATGCGGCTTTGCTTTTTCTATAATTTCTCTGCGCTTGTTCATGTCGCGCTTTTTAAATCCGGAAGTGTACACCCCGTACAAGCCCGCTTGACTGTTCCTCGTCATAACAACCTTAAAGCCCGCTGATTCAAACGATTTTTTAAGGCTGAACGCCATTTCGAGATTTATATCCGCCTCTACACTGCCGCTTATGCCCTTTACTCCGCCGTCTATTCCGCCGTGCCCAGCGTCGAGCACGATGGTGTAAATCGGCTTGGGCGAACCGACCGCAACCGCCCCGCCGCAACCTAAACCGACCATAGCCATAACGACTGCCGACATCGTTGCCGCCGCCAACGCAATGAGTTTTTTGATAAATTTTGCCTTGCGAGAAGTAGATGTTTTTTCTTTGCGATTAAAAGTAATCTTTGCCTTGTCGCTAAAATAAATTTCTGCCTTGCTTGCCTTTTTTGTTTTGCGGCTAAACTTTTTTATTATCGAAATCATAATATTTTCACTTCGACGGTAAACGGCGCATTTTTGCACATTGTTTTAAACGCTCGATTCTTAAACGCGTTTTATTAATTTTTGCCGTTTTGTTTTTACCTTTTTACGGGCAAACTACCGTCAAATTTTTCTCCGATATTATTTTATTGAGTTTGCGCCGCAAATAATACCAAAACAATTTGACTGCAAAATTTTTATGCATAATGAATAAACGCATAAAATATTCAGGTCAAATGTCGTAATTTGTCGATTTTTAGCACCTTGATATATCCTCGGATTATTTTTAATCAAAAATTCGGCAAAAGGCTGCCAAAACGTTTGTTCTATAAAACGATTTTTATGCATAAAATTGTGGACAACTCGACCTCATTGTGGATAACTCGCCCTTTTTTAGCCTATTTATCCACAATTTTGTCCGTTTTTTGCCTTCAAATCGCCAAAATGTCATATATTTCCACATATAATGGCGTTGTATAAAATTATGCGGTCGCATAGTTTATTTTGCATAAAAAGACAAAAAACGCGCCGCAAAGCAAATACACTGCCTCGGCGCGCCGTTTTATTAAATTACTCGATATAATCGTAAATTTTAAACAATGTAAAATTACAGTAAAATCATTAAAAAATTAAAATTTAAAGCCGCTTTTATTTAAAACAGAAACCATTTCGGGCATTTTTTCTTTTGCGATATTATAGCCTATGTCGTACATATCGTCCATGCCCTTTATATTCATACTTCTATACGCCGATAAATCGGGGGACAAAATATAGTCGGAATTGTCGTACATAAATTTTAATCTGTCGAAAAGCGGCACTTTGTTGTCTGGATAAAGTTTATCTAAAGTGGGTTTTGTCGCGCTGTTCATTCTTTGTTCGCCCGACAAATTTACGCTCAACACGAAATCCGCGCCCATGTTTTTGCACACGTCGGCGGGTACTGCGTTGAGATAAGCACCGTCAATGCATTGTCTGCCGTTTACGTCAACGGGTCTAAACACGGGAAGAATCGCGCTCGACGCCGCCATAGCCTTACACAGCCTTCCGCTGTCGATTACCACGACTTCGCCCGCGTCTTTATCGACCGCCACCGCTTTAAAGGGCATTTTTGTCTCGTCAAATTCCTTGCCGCCCGTGATTTTGTAAAGCACGCTTTCGACGGGAGTACCGCCCAAAGTCATCATAAACAGCATTTGCGGGTCGGTAAAATCGAACAAGCGCAACATTTCGAGCATTTCCCTTACGCTTACGCCGCACGCATACAAGCCGCCGACAATACTGCCGATGCTCGTGCCCGCCACCAAATCGAAAGTTATACCCTCTTCTTCAAACGCTTTAAGCGCGCCGAGGTGCGCCATGCCCTTCGTTCCGCCGCTGCCGAGAGCCAAGCCTAATTTCTTTTTCTTCTTTCCGAACATTTTTATCTCCGTTTATCGTAATATATTTGTATTAAAATAATATGCTTTTATATTTATCCGCGTGCCGCCGCTTAACTCTATTGCTATGCCGCTACGCCGTTATGCCGCCGCGTTCGCCATTTGACTTTAATGCCGCCACATCGCCGAGTTAGCCGTTTCACTTTAATGCCGCTTAACTTTATTATAAAAAGCAAAATAAAGTAATAGCAGGAAAATATTTCATCCCCTGCTATCATTTATTATTTTACTATTAAATTTTTTTATTCTTTTTCTATCGCCGCTTTTTTCGTCATGTTCTTTTTGAAATCGTCCATGATTTCTTCGCTAAACTTGGGCGTTCTGTCATAATTGTAAAGACCGTTTTGCTCTTGCTCTACGTCGTAAAGTTGAGTGTAGCAAAGTGCGCACATTCTCGGATTGGAAAGCAACGTTTTTGTGAAACTGTTGTATCTCTTTACAAATTCTTCAACCGTTTTAGGTCCGTCGCCGTAACCCCAACCGTCGTCTTTAAGCGACCACTTAATTCCGCCGTACTCGCTGAGGAAGTAAGGTTGACCGTCGTACTTTTGATTAAACTGCTCGAAGCACTTTCCGTCTTCCCACTTGCCGTATCTCTTGCGGAATTCAGCCGTGTCTTGAACGTAATCGTGAGTGTCGAAGATATCCGTTTGTACGTGATAGTTCCAACTTACGTCGATAACGGGTCTATAAGTGTCATATCTTTTGGTTTCGAGATAAAGTTGCTTAATAAACGCGTCGCATTGGTCGGACTTGTTGATTTTCCAATTTTCGTTTGTGGGACACCAACCTATAATAGCGGGGTGATTATAGTCTCTTTCAACCGACTCCATCCATTCGGGCAAATAATATTGCAATGCTCTATCGGTGGTGTGGTCGAAGTTCCAACTCGGATATTCGCCCCAAACTATATAGCCGAGTTTGTCGCAGTAATATAAAAATCTTCTTTCAAATACTTTTTGGTGAAGTCTTGCGCCGTTGAAACCGAGTCTTTGCGAAATCAAAATGTCTTTCTTTAAATCCTCGTCGGTGGGCGCGGTGTAAATGCCGTCGGGATAATAACCTTGGTCAAGCACGAGCCTTTGCATAATTTTCTTTCCGTTGAGTTTAAGGCACGTTTCGTCGAGTTCGATTTTCCTCATACCGAAGTAAGAAGTAATCTCGTCTTTGCCGCTTTCACTCTCAACGGTTATCGTCAAATTGTACAAATTGGGTGTTTTTACGTCCCAAAGTTTAAGCGAACGAACGGGAAGTTGAACATATACTTCTTTCATCGTTGTGACCGCCGTAACTTCGCCCATAGGCTTACCCTCAAACGACGCTTTAAGCGTAACTTTTTTGTCTCCGAGGGCATTGAAAGTGAGTTTTGCGTTGAGTTTTTTATTGTCTATATCGCTGTCGGTCTTGATCGCCGTGAGATAAGTGTTCGGTACGTTTTCAAGCCAAACCGTTTGCCAAATACCCGTCGAACGAGTGTAAAAACAACCGTGCGATTCGTAAGTGATGGCTTGCTTACCCGAAGGTTGCAACCTATCTCTCGGGTCGCCCGAGCAATGCACGAGAATTTGCGCTTTGCCGTTTTCGATACAGTCGGTGATATCGAAAGTGAACGGAGTGTAACCGCCCTTGTGGTTTCCTAAAACTTTGCCGTTTACAACGACGTAAGTTTCGTAATAAGCCGCCTCGAAATGCAAAAGTACTCTGCCTTTCCAACCATTAGGAATTTCAACTTCCTTTTTATACCAACAGCCGTTTATAAAATCTTTATATTCAATACCCGACAATTTGCTTTCGGGGCAGAACGGTACGTTGATTTTCTTGGAAAATTGCTTTTTCTGCATTTCCTCGAATCTGAAAAGTTTGTTACTTTCTATGTAAAAATCCCATATGGTAATTCCGCTGTTGCCAAAGTCGAATTCAAAATCCCACTCTCCGTTGAGGTTGAGCCAGTTTGACCTGACAAGTTCCGGTCTCGGGTATTCGTTTCTCATAAATATGTCTCCTAAAATGTTTTTTAATAAGGTTTTGCCGCAATATTTTTATCGGCAGTTTTTCCGATATGTATTGCGCGGTAGCCTTTAATATAACCGATTAATTTAAGCGAATAAAATAAAAAGTAAACGCGCTTTTTGCTAGGCGAAATTTAATTGCGTTTTTAAAACCGAAAATTCCGCTTTAACTGCCTTTTTTGACTTTATCAGCCTTTATTTGCCGCAAAGTTTACTTTTTTAGCCGCAATGTATATATGATAACACATTAAAAAATTTTTTTCAAGACAAATTTTAAAAATTTATTAAAAAAGTTGCTTTTTTTATGCAAAAACGAACATTTTTTGTCTACAACCTATTAATTTTGCCCAAAAAACTACCCTTTTTAACAACTTTTTTTGTATACGTTATTACAATGTTTACAAATTGATTTCATTTTAAAAGCAAGTAAAAAGCGAGGGGTAAATTTTCACCCCTCGCAATGCGATTATTTTATTTGAAAAGTTTATCGGTCAAACCGATTTTTCTTTATGTTTTTACGCCGCAATTTTATTGCGCCGCTCATTAAGCCGCTCGAATTTTAAGCCGCTCGTTATGCCGTCAAAATTTTTGCATTGTTTGATTTTTCAAACCAAAAATTACGCCGTTTTTCTGACAAACAGTCCCGCAAGCATACACAAAAGCATACCTACCGAAGCAACGCTCACCGTGATAGCCGCGTCCATATTTAAAAGGAAAATAGCCGCAAGCGACAATACTTTTAATACAGAAACTGCAATTAAACAAGTTTTGCGCCAAAAACGTGCCCTTTTAGATACCTTAACCGCCATGGGAAGATAAGAAATTTCGTTGTTTTCAACCACGATATCCGCCGAGCCTTTGCCCATCGAAACAGTGACGAAATCTCCTTGCGCGTCTGTGTTTCTAACGTAAATTACACTGCCGTCGGCTTCGTCTTTTATCGCTTGCAATTTTTCAGCCTTTTTAGCCTTGTCGAGTTGACCGAACGAATTGTACATGCCGAATTTGGTGCGCAAATAAGACGTGTATTCTTTACTTTCGGACGAAAGCAAATACTCTTTTTCTACGCCCAAATCGCGGAGTTCTCTGCATGCGCCCACGCTGTCGGGGAACACTTCTTCTTTATATATAACCGCGCCGATAAATTCGCCCGCTTTTTTGATATAAATCTTTATGCCTTCTTGCTCGATAACGGTCGGCTTATCTTCAAAGTCGGCAAAATACCCGACGGTGATGTCGCCTTTTTTCAAAGGATAGTTTTCGTGAAGAGGGTCAACGGAAACAGATTTCAAAAGGTCAATAAGTTTACCTTTATATTCTTTTACAAAAACCTTTTCTTCGGCTTTATAATTTCCGCTTGTAAGCGTGCCGTTTTTATCGAAAACAATGCTTTTCGCCTTTGCCGTTTTTTCTATAACGTCGAGATTTTTTATCGCAATACTGTTAGTTTTGAAGCATACGTATGCGTTAAACATGACATCTTTAAAGCAATCGGTCAAATAATTTATACCCGCAAGCGCAAGCACTGCCGCGCCTTTTGCCGCACTTAAAGACAACCCGTAAGCATAACCGTACTCGTCGAAAATAGGCAATATAAACGTGACCAAAAGCCCGACGGCAAGCACAATTATATTGAAAATCAAATTGAGTTTTTTCTCTCTTTTCACGCCTTTAATTTCGCCGAAATTATTTTCTTTTCCCTTCTTTGTATCGGCAAAAGTTTTTGTCACCGTTACCGTAATATCTCCGTCGTAAACCGTTTCGCCGCAATATACGCCGTCGCCTTTTTTGACCGTAACGTACTCGGTTTTACCGTTTAAATTTCTCTCTACTTTTGCGTCGCCTTGCTTGATTTTGCAGTCGAAATACGCCGTTTCGTCTCTGTGTAAAACAACCTCGTCGTTTACCGCGATTTTAGCCAAAGGCGTGCGTTTTTCTTTTCCGTCAACAAGCGCATAACAAACCGCGTTTTTATACTTTTCGCCCAACGTTTCTTTAAACGAATATTTCTCTCCGAAAAGTTTGCACACTACATATGCCGCCGAATAAATAAATGCGGTCAGCGCGCCCACGAGCGTTTGCCCCACAAACAGCGAAATCAACGCCGACAGCGCAACCAATAAATGCGTGTTTAATATGTTTTTATTGGCGATTTCGCAAATGGCGTCGTAAAGAATTTCGTATCCCGACACCGCGAAAGCCAACAGCAAAAGTACGTTTGCAAAATTTCCGCTGTGGTCTACAAATGCATAAACGACGAAAAGCGCGAGCGCAAAACACAACTCGATTACCCTTTGCATACTTTCGGTAATGGGTTTTTTGTCCTTTTTGCCTTTGCCTTTTTTATCTTTGCTTTCTTGCTTGTCTTCTTCTTTACCGCTTTCGGATTGAGAAAGGTTTTCTTCGCCGTCTTCGGTTTCATAAGCGTTTTCGTCTTCGATTTCGGCTTGGGGCTTTTCGTCGATAAAGCCGAGTTCGCCGCCCTCGTCCGCAATTTTGTTCATTACGCTTACCATTACGTCGTATTCGTCCGTCCACTCGTCTACCGTGTAACAAAGGCTGCCGTTTTCGTCGATTTCAAGACTCAATACGCCTTTGATTTTTTTAAGTTCGGTCGCAAGGTCGGGATATTTTGACGAATCCAACTTTTCTACCGTATAAAAATGTTTGGTTTGCATTAATTTTCTCCGATGATTTTTGATTAAACGATGTAATTAAACGATTTGAAGCGTTTTTCTTAAACTCCAAACGTTTATCTTACAATATATAATGATACACCAAAACGAAATATAAGTCAATAGTTATGCAAAAACTGCGACTTTTGCTTTTGCCCGTTTGCGCCAAAAATCGACTTTAACCGGCGATTATCTCGTGAAATTTACTCTCTCCGTCATAACTACTTGAAAAAAAACTCGTTTTATGTTAAAATATATCGAAACGACGCGCGCTTTATATATAATTCCATATATAAACCGTATATAACGCCGTAAAATAAGCGATAAGCCCCTTTAAAAAACATCATTTAGGGCAACCGCGCAGTAAAAAAGCAAAACTTGAAAACTAAATTTGCAAAACAAGCAAAAAAATAGACATTATTTTAAAATCGACGTGTTTTTAAAGACGTAATTCGAGGGCGAAAATGTTTGAAAAATTAAAAGAAAAATTACATTTGAATAAAAATCACGAGCAGAAAAACGACGAAACAGCCGCCACTGCGGACATCGAAAGGACTCCTTCGCTGGATTTGGACGAGTTTTCAAACGACGAAAAAACCGAGGAAAAATATTCTTCGTTTGAAGAATTTACCCCCGAGCCGGAGTACGGTCTCACCTTGGAACAAGTGGAAAAACGCAAGGTGCAAAATCTTGTCAACGTGATTAAAAACAAAAACTCTAAATCGTATTTAAGCATTATTTGCAACAACTTATTTACGTTTTTCAACCTTTTGTGTATCACTTGCGTAATCGCGCTATTAATCGTGCACGCAAAACTTTCGGATATGGTTTTTGCGGTCATATTCGTGCTGAACATGGTGATAGGCATAATTCAAGAAATTCGTTCTAAACGAGCCGTTGAAAAACTTATGCTTGTAAAAGCACCCACAGTGCAAGTCGTGCGCGGCGGAATCGAATGTGAATTGCCCGCCTCGGAGATAGTGCTCGGCGATATAATCAAAATTTCGATGGGAAATCAAATTCCCACCGACAGCGTGCTTGTAAAAGGCAGCGTTGACATAAACGAATCGCTTTTGACGGGCGAATCGAACAACGTTAAAAAGAATATCGGCGACAAACTTTACGCCGGCAGTTTCGTTTCGAGCGGCAACGCATACATAAGGGCAATAAGAATAGGCGAAGACAGTTATATTCAAAAACTCTCCGCAAGGGCTAAAAAGTTTAAAAAAGCACCGTCAAAACTCACCGCGGCAATGAACGCTATGATTAAGGCGATTTGCGCTTTCATTATTCCTATTTCCATTTTAATGGCGATCAACAACTACAACTCGATTAAACTTGCCGCAAACTTCTCTACCCATGCCGAACTTATCCAAGAAACGGTATTAAAAACTTCTACCGTGGTAATCGGACTTATTCCGTCGGGTATGTTTTTGCTTACGTCTATCGCACTTGCGGTGGGCGTGTTGAGACTCACCAAGAAAAAAACGCTTGTGCAAGACATGTACTCGCTTGAAATGCTTGCGCGCGTTGACGTGTTGTGTCTCGACAAAACGGGCACTATAACCGACGGCAGAATGAAAGTATGCGGTCAAGAAAACATCGATAAAGACGAGACGAATTATTTAATAGAAGACGTTATTTCAAGTATGCTCGGCGCGCTTAACGACAACAACCAAACGGCAATAGCATTAAACGACCGTTACGGCGTAAGCGCGAAATATATATCAAAAGCGACTATTCCGTTTTCTTCGGAACGGAAGTATTCGGCGGTGAGTTTCGTCGATAACGGCACTTTCGTGATGGGCGCGCCCGATTTCGTGCTTAAAGAAATTCCTAAAAACATCGAGGCGAAAATCAAAGCGCAAACGACTAAAGGAAGAAGGGTTATTTTAATCGCCCGTTCCGACGGCTATATCGAAAACGAAAAACTCCCCTCAAAACTACTCCCCTACGCGCTTATTTATTTTGAAGACAACATAAGAGAAGACGCGATAAGCACGATTAAGTGGTTTAAAGACAACGACGTGCAAATTAAAATTATTTCGGGCGACGACCCCGTAACCGTGTCGGAAATCGCAAGGCGCGCGGGCGTGGACAATGCAGACAAATATATCAACCTCGACGGACTCAACGAAAAAGAAGTGTTTAACGTCGCTTCGGAATATACGGTTTTCGGCAGAGTTTCTCCCGAGCAAAAAGCCATACTCATTAAATCGTTAAAGGCTCACGGACACACAGTGGCGATGACGGGCGACGGCGTAAACGACATACTCGCCATGAAAGAATCGGACTGCTCTATTACGGTTGCGTCAGGTTCGGAAGCGACGAGACATATCGCCCACCTCGTACTTATGAACAACGACTTTTCGTCTCTTCCGAGCGTGGTAAACGAGGGAAGACGCGTAGTAAACAACATTCAGTCCTCTTCGTCGCTGTACCTTATGAAAACGCTGTTTACGGCGATTTTCGCAATAATCACAATACTCAGAAAATCGACTTATCCGTTTAACCCGAGCATGATGCTTATGCTTGAAAGTTGCGTAATCGGTTTGCCGTCGATAATTTTATCCATTCAACCCAACGCAAAACGAATATCGGGAAATTTCACGGCGACGGTGCTTACAAACGCCCTACCCGGGGCAATTATACTCGTGCTGAACGTGTATTTGATGCAAATAATAACAAAGTATTTGCACATGCAAATTTCTCCCGAATTTGCACAAACGCTGTCGGTACT
>CAKQKQ010000058.1 GCA_934249265.1 uncultured Clostridia bacterium
GCGTTTGAAACGGTGTATTTGCCCAATTTAAAAGCAATTCCATCATACACCGACGCGCTTATGCCCGAAATTGTGATTATTACCGAAAAAATACTGAATATTATGCCGCTTAACCATTTAAAAATACCGCAAAACAGTTTTTTCATTCCGTCAAGTTTTGCTTCGGAAGATATTTTATCTATTAAAGATAACGCCAACACAGCCGTCGTGAGGGGCAAAAGCACGGACGTAACCGTTTTACCGACTATTTGCGTAAACACGCCTAAAACGGTTTGATACACGCCTACGGAAGACTCCGCACCGCTTATCGCCATCATCGAAAAAATTATAGGCATAACCGCTTGGGTTTGCCCGATTAGCGTTTCTATCGTTTTATGCGTTTTCGTGACGATGTCGAATATTTTTGCGCCGATTATAGATATACAAATTACCGCTATCACGTAATAAACGGTATCTCCGCCGCCATACTGCTCACTTTTAAGACAGTCCACAATTGCCGACAGTAAAAGCACGCCGAGCAGTAAAAAACAAATTTTTGCGTTTTCTTTTAAATTTACGTTTAGTCCGTCGAATATCAAACTCAAAAACGTGTTAAAATTTAAACTGTTTTTACCCGAAATAATGTCTTTTAAAGTTTGTTTAACGTTGAAATTTAAGTCCAAACCGTCTACGTAGCGTTGTATGCCGTCGTCGTCTATTCCGTCTACCATTTCGTCTAAAATTTCGCTTTGGTCGCTTTCGGCGGCGTAAACGACCTTAAATGCGGGAATAAGCAGCAGAATAAGCAAAATACACAATATGCGTTTTTTCATTGCGCTAAAACCTTATCTATAATTTCAAAAATATTTTTAAGTATAGGCAGCGACAAAGCGAATATCGCCACTTTTCCCGCAAGAACTATTTTATCCGACAGAGATTTCAGCCCCGCATCATCACAAAACCCCACGCCGAATTCGACGAGGTAAGATATGGCTATACATTTTGCGATCACCGAAGTCACAGTTCCGTCGATACCCCATTTGCCGTACAGTTCTTTAAAAAACGCAGTGCTTGTCCCGATTGTCTCGATTATAAAAATCGTAACCACAATACCCGCCGCAATTATAACCATCGAGTACAATTCGCTTCCTACCGATTTCAATAAAATTACGATAATGCAACTTATTATCGAAAAAATTACTATTTGAAAAATATTCATAGATATATATTGAAAATTTCTTTTATTTCACCGAATAAATCGGATATCATCGAAATTACCAAAGTCAACACGATTATCAGCCCAACCAAGGACACCAACGTCGCTATATCGTCTCTGTCCGACTTCTTGAGTACCTGACAAATTACGGTAATCAATATGCCTATCGCCGCAATTTTAAAAATTATTTCCACGTTCATATAATCAAAATAAACACCATTAATCCTATTAAAAATCCCGTTTTTACACACAAAGTCGAATATTTTTCTTCTTCCGTTTTCGCTTTTTGCAGTTTTTCCTTTATAAATCCGCCGAAATTCGTGTATAAAGACATTTGCTCGGCTGAATTACCGCTCCCGAGAGCCAACGCATACGCTTCCATTTGCGAATAATCGTCTTTTAATTGCTCGCAAAAATCAACATCGAACGGCTCGCCCTTTACTCTGTTTGTCAATTGCTCGGCAACTTCCGAATCGAACCCCTCTAAAACTTTTAATACCGAGTCCTTTTTCATCAACTGATTATTTATCATTGCGGTATTGATTTTGTCCGTCTCTGCCCACAGCACTTTATTGCTTTTATACTTCGAAGACTTTTTATAGCCGAGCAAAGTAAACAACGCTACAACGGCAATACCAATAAAACTTTTAAATAAAATCACAATATTTGCTTCCCGTTTAAAAATATTTCTTTTAATTGCCCTATATTCTCGCTCGACAACGTAAATACGTAATCGAATATCGAGTTTTCGCACAAAATTTTACCGAAACTTCTGTATTTAAAACCGTTTAACGAGTCCGCATGAGCCGTACATATCACGTTTACGCCCGAATATACCGTTTCGCAAACGGCTTTCGCCTCTTCGTCGCTTGTCAATTCGTCCATGGCGATAACAGACGGGTTCAACGCCCTAACGCCCGTATTCATCGCATAAATTTTTGAAGAAAACAATATCACGTCGCTTGTTTTGCCCAAATCGAACGACGCCGAGCCGCTTGTCGCGCTTAATTCGTTTCGCTCGTCGCACACGAGAATATTTTGTCCGTATTTTTGCGATAAATTTTTTATTAAATCTCTTAAAACGGTGGTTTTACCCTTTGCCGGCGGCGATAAAATCAAAATATTTTTGCCTTTTAACTCCTCAATAAACAACATGTCCGACGCGCCTTTTATTTCGCAAGGGACTCTTATGCAAAGCGAAGTTATGTTTTTTATAGAGTAAATCGAGTTGCTTTCATAAATACACTCGCCGCAAACACCTATTCTTTCGCCCGATTTCGACGTTATAAAACCCCTTTTAAGGCTGTTTTCGACGGTAAAAAGCGAATAATCGCTGACTTGTTTAATAATATAGGAAATCATGTTTAAATCGGCTATTATTTCGGTATTTTTATATTTAAGTACGCTTGCTTGTCCGAATTTGCAAATATAAATCGGCTTGCCCGCCCGTATTCTGATTTCCCTTAAACCTTCAGTACCTACTAAATTTATCGCCGATTTAATTACGTCGGGTAAAAACTCAAGCATACGCTAAATATATGTCGATTTTTTATACAATATGATTTAGTAAAATAAAAAAAGACTTCTTACAAACAAAGCGTTTATAAAAAGTCTTTTATTTTATCTGTTAAATTTTAATCGCGTTATAAATCGTTGTTCTCTATTGCAACCTCTTTTGCGGCAAACGTTTTCTTTAATTTCATAAAGCATACGCACACCACAACCGCAAGAATAAGCGAAGTCAACACCCACGAAATGGGATATACAACGTAAATTGCGTTTAAAGTCGTCCATTTAAGGCAAACAGTTTTAAGCCATAAAATTCTGAAAAAACAACTTCCCGACAACGAAATTATCATTGCGAGCGTAGATTTACCAATACCTCTTAAAGAATTGCTGAGCACTTCCATAATTCCGCACAAGAAATACGTAGTACACATAATATTAAGTCTATGGACGGCAATTTTGATTACTTCGTTGTCTCCAGGGGCAAAAAATCCGCACAATTGTCGTTTAAAAAGCAATATTATCGCCGCAACTATAAACCCTACGACCGTCACGACGGCAGTTGACTCTAAAATAACTTTCTTTACTCTATCCAACTTGCCCGCGCCTAAATTTTGACTGACAAACGCCAACGAAGCCAAAGCAACGGCGTTCATTGCGTTGTATATAAAGCCGTCAAGTTGGCTTGCGACGGTATTAGCCGAAATTACGACTTTACCGAATTTGTTGATAGACGACTGAATAAGTACGTTTGAAATGGAAAATACGCAACCTTGAAGTCCCGCAGGCACGCCTATTTTGAGCATTTCAATAAACTCGTCTTTATAAATTCTTATTTTCTTTACGTTTAAATGCGAATAACCTTTATTTTTAAGCAATGCTATAATAGAAAGTATCGCCGACACGACTTGCGAAACAACCGTCGCAATAGCAACGCCCTCAACGTCGTAATGCAACACAAGCACGAAAAACAAATTCAAAAATATGTTGATTACACCGGCGATGATTAAGTACATAAGCGGACGGAACGTATCGCCAACCGCCCTCAATATCGACGCAACGAAGTTGTAAAGAAGTATAATCGGCATACCGAAAAAGTAAATTCTTATATACACGGTAGCCATATCAAGTAATTCTTTATCGCAATTCATCGCAATTAAAAAATATCTCGCGCCGAATACCCCGATTATCGCCAAAATCGTGCCGAAAATTAAACTTACCAAAATCGACATACCGACGATCTTTTCTGATTTTTCTTTATTTTTCTCGCCCACGCATTTAGCAACCAACACGTTTGCGCCCACGGACAAGCCGACAAACAAACCGATTATTAAATTGATTAGAGCCGTAGTCGAACCCACTGCCCCGACCGCGCTTACGCCTTCTTCGGAAAACTGACTTAAAACGACGGTATCGGCGAGGTTAAACAGCAGTTGAAGTATATTTGTCGCCATCAATGGCAATGAGTATATTATTATTTTCTTTAAAAGTGCGCCTTCGCACATATTCATTTCGTGATTTCTATTCTTTTTTGCAAACATATTAATATTATCGAAATTATAAGTAAATTGAATTAGTGTGTGTTTAAAATTTTTAGTCGAAAAACAAAGGTATTATATCACTTTTATACTCTTTTTACAAACGTTTTTCGAGCAATAATAAATAATTTCATCGGCTTTAATTCAAATTTAAAATTAATACACCATCGCTGAAAGTAAAAATAAAATGCACCGATAAAAATTCTCGGTTTCCGTCAAATTTTTTCGGTACATTTCTATTATGTTTTTATAAAATTATTTATCTAATTTTGTTCCGCACTTTTCGCAAAAATCGTGCTTTTGGCTGTTAATATGTCCGCAGTTCGGGCACTCTTTATTCACTTTTGCGCCGCACTTGGGGCAATATAAAACCGAAGAACTTACGGTTGCTCCGCAATCGGGACAAACGTTAGAAATGGTTTCGTCGATTACTTTCGTCGTATAACCCGTCAAAGCAATGCTTAAACCCATATTGGTAAGCACCGTGCCTATCGCACCGACAACCGCAAACGGAATTACCAAAAAGAAAGGAACTAATATTCCTGCCGAAAATTCGCCGTTATCTACCGATTTAAAACCGAAAATCGCAAACAAAATAAAACAAACAAACGCGCCTAAAAAACCGCAAATTGCCAAAGGCAAACCTATTGACAACAATTTCTTTCTCAATTCTTTTGCTTTTTCGCTGTTGGCAACGTTGCTTATGTCGGAATTGAGTATTCTTATTTGCTCGCGTAAATTTCTAAACATGACTCTTCTCCTTAATTAAATTTTATTTATTTGATATTTTTGCTTTATTACAAAACATATCGAATACATTATAACTTAAAACTTGCGTAATTTCAATACTTTTATTAAAAATATCAAAACCTAATAATGAAAATTTTGTGATTATAATAGCCAAAAAGCACCCTAAAAAGGATGCTTTTTGGTGGTGGGCAGGGGTGGATTCGAACCACCGAAGGTGAGTACCGACAGATTTACAGTCTGTTGCCATTGGCCGCTCGGCAACCTGCCCATATATTGGAGCTGGCGATTGGAATTGAACCCACAACCTGCTGATTACAAGTCAGCTGCTCTGCCAATTGAGCTACACCAGCATATAAAATTCATCCGAAGATGGTGCTTCGGGGCGGAATCGAACCACCGACACGGGGATTTTCAGTCCCCTGCTCTACCTACTGAGCTACCGAAGCAAATAAAAAAACCTAACACATAAATCATTATGTATTAAGTTTTTCTGGCGACCTGGAAGGGGTTCGAACCCTCGACCTCTAGCGTGACAGGCTAGCGTTCTAACCAGCTGAACTACCAGGCCAATTAAATAAAATGGTGGGCCTTCACGGACTTGAACCGCGGACCAATCGGTTATGAGCCGACCGCTCTGACCAACTGAGCTAAAGGCCCTTAAAATGGTCGGGGTGAAGAGACTCGAACTCCCGACCCCATGGTCCCAAACCACGTGCGCTACCAACTGCGCTACACCCCGAAGACCTATGTCGTTGTCGTCACGTCATCTCACTCACAACGCTCATTAATAATACTATATATTGTTATTTTTGTCAACTGTTTTTTGCAGTTTTTTTAAAGTTTTTTATAAAAAAACTATCGCTTTCGTTTTAGCCGCTTTGACTTCGCTTTTTTTGCCCAGCAACTTGCCGTTTTACTCTCTTTTTTAGCCCATTTACCATATTAAAAATAGATTAAACCCGAAAAAATTTTTATTAAAAATTAAAATATTTTTATAATCAATACATAAAAACAATTATTCGGCGCAAAACTAATTAAGTAAAATCGTATTACAGTCGGTTTTCGATTATATGCGATTTTTATATGGAGGTACAAATTTATGCAAAAATTCAGACCGGGCGATATCGCGCCTAAATCATCTAACTACAAAGTAATCTCTAAAGAAGGTTACAAAGTCAACACCGTTTACGTAGACGCGGGCAACAAATTCCCACCCACGCAACAATCGGGTTATTATTACGAGTTTGACGATTAATCGATAAAATCAATAAAAAACTACAAGATAAAAAATTCAATATAAAGAAAAACAAGGCACTTCTTTTTAGAAGTGCCTTAATTTATGTCAAATTTAATTTAAACCGAAATTAGTTGTTGTTTAAAAGTTCGGCAATGGAAACTCCGCCTTCGGATTCGTTCCATTCGGTTACTTCGTCGGGATCAACAGTTCTTTCTTTTCTCGGTTTTCTTGCCTTAGCGGGTTTTTCCTCGCCTTCAGCCTCTTCCTTCTTGTCCTTTCTGGGTTGTCTTTCGGGAGCGGGAGTCATAGCCTTGATAGAAAGAGTCATCTTTTCCTTTTCAAAGTCGATACCGATGATCTTTGCTTCTACTTCTTGACCAACTGTAAGCGCAGCCTTAGGATCTTCAAGCCATTCGTGAGAAATTTGAGAAACGTGAACAAGTCCGTCGATACCGGGTTCAACTTCTACGAATACGCCGAAGTTAACTACTCTTACAACCTTGCCGGTGATTACGTCTCCAACGATATACTTGTCGGCAACCAAATCCCACGGTCTGGGTTGAAGTTGTTTATAACCGATAGAAACTTTCTTTTGCTCTTTATCGCATTTAAGTACCTTAAATTCATACTCTTTGTTGAGTTCGAGTACTTCTGCGGGAGACTTAACGTTGCCCCAAGACAAATCGGAAATGTGAGCAAGGCAATCGAAACCGTTTACGTCAACAAATGCGCCGAATTGAGCAAATCTTACTACAGTGCCCTTTACAACGTCGCCTTCGTTGATGTTAGCGAAAAATGCAGCCTCTTTTTCCTCTTTAATTCTTGCTTTTTCCGCTCTTTCAGCCTCGATAAGAACTCTTGCGGAAGCAACGATATTCTTTCTTCTTGCTTCGGACTCAACTTGAGTTGCCTTAACGGTCAAAGTCTTGCCTACGTACTTTTCAAGGTCTTTTACAAAGCCTACTCTGATTTGCGAAGACGGAATAAATACCGAATAACTACCGAGTTTAGCAGTAAGACCGCCCTTGTTGAATCCGTCTACCGTAACGGTAAATTCTTGACCGTCTTTGATTTTAGCAACTGCTTCTTCCTCTTCTAATTGTTTAGCAATAGCCTTTTCGGAAAGTTGAACGGGATTCAAAGCAACTATCATTACTTCGATTTCGTCGCCGAGTTTTGCAGCATAATCGTCTTTGTTGTAAACTTCGCAATTGATTTCATCTTTGGGAAGAAGAATCTCTTTCTTCGTACCAACGATGTATAACGCTAAACCTTCATCTGTTGCAGAAGAAATAGTCGCTTTAATCTTTTGACCTTTCTTAAATTTAGGTTGCTCGTCCATTTTTGCAACTGCTTCTTCCATTTCATTTGAAACTTTAACTTCTGTACTCATCTTTGTAAAAACCTCCACTGATTGTTCGTATGGCGTCGATGCGCCCGAAACAATGCCTACCTTTTTAAAACGTTTAATATTATGTATTTCGAGTTCTACAGGCGTAGAAATAAGAAATACATCTTTACAGTGCGCCGCGCATATATCGTACAACTTTCGAGTATTGCTACTATTTTTGCCGCCGATAACTATCATCGCATCGCAATTTTGAGATAAAATTTCCGCTTCATCCTGTCTCTCTTTTGTAGTATAACAAATTGTCGGGAAAATTTCAAGCGTTTTATTGAAATTATTTTGTAAAATACTTAAAATTTTATTAAATTTTTCATTTGAATAGGTGGTTTGCGACACAAGGCATACTTTTTCGAGCGAATATACCTTTTCAAGGTCGTTTTCGTCGCTTATTATAACGGCTTTGTTTTCGCACCAACCGTTTGTGCCTACCACTTCGGGATGAGTCTTTTCACCCACTATAACTATGCTGTAACCAAGCGAATTATACTTTTCGACTATCGAGTGAATTTTCGCGACGAAACCGCACGTGCAGTCGACTATTTTCACGTTTTTTTGCTCGAGCGCGGCATATACATCTTTACCCACTCCGTGCGACCTGATTATAAGAGTTGCTCCGCTTGGCACTTCGTTGGCGGAGTTTACCGTTTTTACCCCTTTATTTTCAATCGACTTAACAACCTCTTCGTTGTGGATAATTTCTCCCAGCACGTAAACGCCGTCTTTGCCGAGTTTTTCCGCGGTATCTACAGCCCTTTTTACACCGACGCAAAAGCCGCTGTGTTTTGCGATAACAATTTCCATTATTTCTTTTTACCGCCGCGTTTTTTAGAATTTACTATTTCGTCGAGCGCGTCCATACATTTAAGCATTTCTTCGCGCATTTTCTCGTTCATTTGTTGCCCCATTTCGTTTGTGTACTTCATACCGTAAAACGCTTCAAACGTAAAGGGTTTGCCTATATAAACGTAATTTTTTCTGAAAATTCTGCCGGGGTGATGAATTGCCATAGGCACGATTTGCGTTTGCGTTTTAAAAGCGAATACCCCCGCGCCGTCCTTTAAAGGCAACAACTTAACTTCGTCGAAATGTCTGTTTCGCGTACCTTCGGGGAAAATCATTATGTCTTTGCCTTCTTTTATGCGTTTTAACACGGCTTTGGTTGCGTTTATATCGACGTGCTCTCTATCGACGGGAATTGCCCCGAGCGAACGCAAAAATCCGCCGAAAAATTTTTTTTGGGATAATTCTTTTTTAGAAAGAAAATAAACTTTATGTTTAAAAGGCAAAGCGCACAACACTACGTCTATTTTGCCCAAGTGATTACATATACCTATGCAATTTTGGTTTTTGGGCGGTATATTTTCTTTGCCGTAAAATTTGGTAGGATAAAATAAGGCTATAAAACCCCTTGCTATCGCTTTTGCGAGTTTGTAAAAAAACATGGCATTTCCTCCTACTTTTCGATTTTAGACAAAATATATGACGAAACCTCGTCTATCGTCATATCAGAAGTGTCAACGACTATTGCGTCGTCCGCTTGTTTTAAAGGAGCGAATTCTCTGTGACTGTCTTGATAATCTCTCGCGATTACCTCTTTTTCTATCACGTCGTAATCTACTTTTTCGCCCTTTGCCATATGTTCGTTATATCTTCTCAACGCCCTGACTTTTACATCAGCGGTCAAAAAGAATTTATACTTCGCGTCGGGAAGAACGTACGACCCTATATCTCTGCCGTCTAAAATGCAGTCGAGCGTTTTCGCTACCTCTCTTTGCATTTCAACCATTTTAAGTCTCACGCACTTATGCGCGGAAACCGTAGACGACGCCATTGAAATTTCTTTCGTGCGTATAAACGAAGATACGTCCTTGCCGTCGAGAATATTTTTTTGAACTCCCGAGTCGTATTCTATTTTTAAATCTATTTCTCCGATGATTTTGCTTACCGCGTCTCCGTCGGAGGGGTCTATACCCAAACTCAACACCTTTAAAGCGACGCTGCGATACATTGCGCCCGTATCTAAATGTAAAATATTAAGTTTGTTTGCGACAATTTTCGCGACGGTGCTTTTGCCGCTGCCGGCAGGTCCGTCAATCGCTATGTTAAGCATGTGGCTCTCCTTTTTATTTTTTAGCAAAATACTTTTAAAATTTTCTTGCAATAACAATTATAATCTATTGCAAAAAACACTTTTAAAATTTTCCCGCAATTTACTTTAATCTATTATAAAAATATTTTAATCTTTTCCCGCAATATATCCCGTTGAAAGGGCTATTTGAATATTAAACCCGCCCGTAAAAGCGTCTACGTCGATTACTTCGCCCGCAAAATATAAGCCTTTAATAAGTTTGCTTTGCATATTTTTAGGGCTGATTTCCTTTACGCTTACGCCGCCCGAAGTGACGATAGCCTCTTCTACGTTTCTCAAAGAAACGGGAGTCAAATTAATGCGTTTTAAGGCGTTTACAAGCCTTTTTCTCTCCTCAATAGATACGGCGTTGTTCTTTTTTTCGGGATTTATTCCGCTGATTTTTATAATTTCGGAAATTAAACTTTTGGGAAGTAATTTATCCAAAGAATTTTTCAACGCTTTATTTTTATATTCGTTGAAATCGCGCAATATTCTCTCTTCAAGCACCTCGTCGGTAAGTGCGGGTTTTAAATCGAGAACGAGTTTTACGTCGTTTATATTATATTTATTGATAATGCTCGACGCCGACAACACTATAGGACCGGATATCCCCAAATGAGTAAACAGCATTTCGCCGAAACCCGAATAAACTTCTTTTTCGCCTAAATATGCGGTAAGTCTTACGTTTTTAAGGGTTACGCCCGAAAGTTTTGCGCACGTATCGCCCTTGATATTTATCCCGACAAGCGCGGGCTTGGGGGCAATTACGTTGTGTCCCGCATTTTCGGCAAATTTGTACCCGTCGCCCGTACTGCCCGTCGAAGAATAACTCACTCCACCCGTACACACGACGACTTTATCGGCAAAATATTTCCCTTTATCGGTAATTACACCCTTAATTTCTCCGTTTTCGACCATCAAAGAACGACATTCCTCTAAAAGATGCACGTCAACGCCGACGTTTTGCAAGGCTTTTGAAAAGCATTTTATCACGTCGCTCGATTTGTCGGACAGCGGAAAAACTCTGTTTCCCCTTTCGGTTTTCACTTGCAAACCGTTACTTTTTAAAAATTCAAGCGTATCTTCGGTGGAAAAAGCGTTTATCGCGCCGAACAAAAACTTGGGATTAGTGACGACGTTGGACAAAAATTCTTCGTTGTCGCAATCGTTTGTCACGTTGCATCTGCCTTTGCCCGTAATATAAAGTTTTTTACCGAGTTTTTCGTTTTTTTCGATTAAAATCACGTCGTCGCCGTCGGTTGCGCGGCTTATGGCGCACATCATTCCGGCAGGACCGCCGCCGATTACAATTACTTTACTCATTTTCTTTTTTTAGTTTTTCAAGCATGCTAAAATCCGTCCTTTCCGTAATTATGGGAGTGACGGTGACGTATCCTTCGTTGCACAACTCTACGTCGCAATCTCTGTCGATATTGTTGTTTATAATGGGGTCGCCCACAAGCATAAACGTGTTGTTGTCGGTAAGCACGTAATTATCGGTGTACAACTGAACGCCGAGTTTTGTAAACTTTACGCCTTTGATTTTATCAATAGGTAAATTCGGAATATTTACGTTGAAGGTACAAAGCGTATCGAGATGATTTTTAAGTAAATTCATTATTTTTTTAACCGCCTCGCCGCTCGAAACGAAATCGTACGACGAAAAAGCGTTGTTTGAAAACGCTATGGCGGGTATACCGCAAACGTTTGCCTCTACCCCCGCCGAAACCGTGCCCGAATAGTACACGTCCGTGCCGAGATTGCCGCCGTGGTTTATACCCGAGCAAACAAGGTCGAATTTTACGTTGTCGAAATAATGTATACCGAATTTAACGCAGTCGGCGGGCGTTCCGCTTAAAGAATACCACTCAACTCCGTCTAAAATATTTACTTTTTTTAAGGATAATTCTTTAAAAATGCTTAAAGAATGTGAAAACGCCGACCTGTTGCCGTCAGGCGCGACTACGTAAACTTTGTGTCCTTCGTCACGTAAAACTTTAGCGAGAGTAAATATGCCCTCGCTAAAGATTCCGTCGTCATTGCTGACTAAAATATTCATTATGCAGGATAAACCTTGTTTTTGTTGTCGGCAAGGTTTTTATCTATTCCCTGATTTTTCGCAAGTCTGTATTTGAAGAAGTTTAACGATACTTCGGGGAACATTGCATACGAAAGTACGTCTTCTTCTTGCGTGTAATATTCGGACATTGCCGCTTTAAGAGTGTCGTACTCTTTTACGGTAAGGTCTTCTTTTACGAGTTTAGCGTCGCCGCAGCACTTTTTAACGACTTCCGGATCGCAAGGTGCGGGCAAATTGCCGTAACCGCCCAAAAGAAGGTTTTTAAACTCTTTGGTAACCATTTTGTATCTCTCGCCGTTTAATACGTTCAATACGGCTTGAGTACCGACGATTTGGCTCGACGGCGTAACGAGAGGCGGATAACCTGCGTCTTTACGTACGTTAGGTACTTCTTCGAGTACTTGGTCAAGTTTGTCGAGTTTACCTTGTTGCTTCAATTGACCCATAAGGTTTGAAAGCATACCGC
>CAKQKQ010000059.1 GCA_934249265.1 uncultured Clostridia bacterium
GTGTAAGTTTTGTCTTTATTTTCGTAATTATTACTGCCGGAAGTTGTGGTTGCATCGAAACGAAGCACGCATCTGCCGTCTCTATACATTCTTATAGTTCCGTCGGGTTGGAAAGACATTACTACTTCTATAGTTTTGCCGTAAGGAACGAGAGCGTTCCATGACATACCGTAATCGTTGGGGTTGCCTTGTGCGAGGTCGCAGAAGTTACCCGTGTAAGACCATCCGTCTCCGTTTTGAGTAGGTTCGAGATAACTGTCGATACAGCCGTTGCAAATTCTGAAGATATCTTCATTGATGGTGTCACCAACGGAAAGGATATCGTGACCGGAGAAAAGACGCATCCAGTCGGTTTCGGTATTGCCGTAAAGTTTAAACTTGAAAGAGAAGCCCGTCGTTTGGTTGAACATAGGAAGTCCGTTTACATACAAGCCTTCGGGGTTAGCGATAGGAGTAGAGTCGAAATCATAAGCGAATTCAACTACTTCATCGTGGTCGTCTATAGTCAAGTCTGTGCTTGTTGCCGTCGTTTTGTAGAAAGCGAATTTTTCGGGTTCGAGCGTCAAAGACGTGCCGTATTCAACTTCGGTTTGAGTCGTTTTAAATACGTTTTCACCGCATTTATAATTGACGGTAAGTTTGTATTTATTGGGAGTATACTTAACGGTATAAACCAAACCGTCAACGCTGTTCATCGTGCCGCTTACGGTCGCCATATCTGCCGTGTGACCTTTTACCGCGGGAGTAGCGACTTCAAATGTGCTGTCGTAAGCAACTTCTGCCACGTACGTCTCGGGGTTGTTGTCAGAACCGATATAATTGATTGTAAGTTTATACAAATTGGGAGTATACGTAACAGTGTAAGTTTTGCCTTCAAGGCTGTCCATGTTTCCGGAAATTACCGTTTGGTCGGGAGTGTAACCGGGGATTTCGGGTACTGTTACCGAGTAATTCGATTTGTAAGAAACGTCTTCAAAATGACTTGTCGGGTTGTTTTTTGCGCCCGTGTAAATAATTGCAAGGGTGTATTTGTTGGCAACGAAAGTAACCGTAATTTCTACGTTTGCTTTTGCCGTTTTGCCCTTAACAACTTTTTGGTCGGCGGTATAACCCTCGATAACGGGCGAAGTAATTTCGTATTCCGTATCTTGATTGTACGTCTCGCTGTAAGTTTCGGCAGCCGTTTGTCCGTCTTCATACACGTACGTAACGGTTACCGTAGGTCTGTGTGCCTCTATGTCGATTTTGTCGCATGCGACCAACATAGAGCAAGAAAATACCATTACTACCGACATTACGAGTAGTAATAAATTTCTCTTCATTTTGCTTCCTCCTAATTTAGATATATTAAAAAATTCGTCAGCGCGCGCCCGAATTATGCACAAATGTACTTGCAAAATATGCAAATATACGCGCAAATTATATTATGTCGCGCCCGCAATAACATATAGTATTATAATATAAATTATAACTTTGTCAAGGGGGTTTTTGAAAAAAATGCCCGCTTTTGTAAATAAATTGTAAATAAAATGCGTATTTTTGCTTAAAATCGTCTTATTTTCGTCTATTATTTGTGTGTTTGTGGTTGTTTATATTGCGGTGGGCGTGTTGCGGTGCTTTTGTCGTGGTGGGTTTGTCTTATTGTTGGAGTTTGTTGTTCTATTGGGTAGGGTTGTTGTGGAAGTTGCTTTATTGCGTGGTTGCTTTATTGCGGGGTGTTTTGCTGTTGGCGTTGTTGTTGGTGGCGGGCGTAAGCATTTAATTGCCAATACAAACCTTTATTAAGTTTTGCGACTAAATAAAAAATAGTCTTTTCGTGCTTAAATTGTGTTGCAAAAACGCTAAATTTTATGTTAAAATAAACCCGAAAGAGTAAAAAGTTGCCCAAACGGCAAAAACCGAACGATTATTGCGGCTTTACATACGTTAGGTTGTGTTTTGCCGTTTAATTTATGCGTAAAAACGGTATCGTTTGCAAATTGTGAGATAGTCGTTTCTCGACAGCGTAAAGTGGAGATTTGACGCTTTTACATAATACGTATTGTGCAAAACGGGCAAAAAAGGAGGTACAGATGACCATAGAAGACAGAATCGACAGAATTTTGTTGCGGCTTTCCGGGGCTAAAAGCGGTAAAAACTACATCAAAATGAAAGATTATCCTTATCCCCTTAAAACTTTTATAAAAAAGACTAAAAAAGTCGAAATAAGCCAAATAGGAGAAAATTACGTCACCAAAATAAGTAAGCCGAGTAACGCCGACGGAGTGGTGGTGTATTTGCACGGCGGCGGTTATAAGGACAATTTCAACCGCGAACATTGGAGATTTATCGACAGATTATCATCGAAATGCAGTTTTGACGTGGTTGCTCCCGATTATCCTTTGTTGCCGCAAACCTATGAAAAAACAATTGAATTTTTAAACAAGGTTTATGAAGATATCGCCGATAAATACAAAACGATTATTTTTATGGGCGACAGCGCGGGCGGCGGTCTTTCAATGGGTTACGCCGCATATTTAAGGGATAACGGCAAGCGTGTTCCCGATAAAATTATTGCGTTTTCGCCGTGGCTCGATTTGACTATGACAAATCCGCAAATTTACGAGTACGACAGAAAAGACCCAATGCTCAATATAGAATCGCTTAGGAAAAACGGGTTAGAATACGCTTATCCGTCAACGCCTAAAAATCCGATTATTTCTCCGTTATATGCAAATTTGGAAAATTTAGGAGAAATTTATATCTTTTTCGGTGATTGTGATTTGCTTTGTCCCGACGGAATAGAACTTTCTAAAAAGCAATTTAACGGCACTAAAATTAAATTCGATTTAAAGAAAAACATGTTGCACGCTTATGCAATTTTGCCCGTAAAAGGGGCGGAGTACGTATTCCAAAAGGTGCTTAAAATACTCGATAAACAAGCCGCAATGCTTTGATTTGGTTATTATAAAATTTGATGTTTTGCCTATTTTACAGCATATGTATGCTGTAAAATAGGCTTTTTTTGTGCCGAAAAGTCTTAAAATATTTAAAATATGCCGTTTTAAAGAGTAAATGCTTTCGCGTTACACATTAATATATGTTACGCATGTGCATATATAGTATTTTATGACTATAAATTAATACGTATGCGCATACGTGACGGGTGCGTATACGTCGCGCGCGTGCACATTTAATGAATAGGGCAGTGATTTGAGTAGGTGGAAAGGTTAAAGAAAAAATGATGAACCGTCAAATTTCAGCCTTTCTTGTGATAGCCGAGCGAGAATTGAATAAATTAAGTTTTAACGGCGCTAAATTTGTAAAATCTTTGTTAAACTCGCTTATAATACCACTCGGTATTATTGCACTCGTTTGCCTCGATTTTTCTAAAATTTATCAGCGTTAAAATGCGAAGCACCTTAAAGCCATATTTTTAGATGATTTATTGCAAACGCGAGCGGCGGCATACTATACGTATGACAAGCGAGCGTTTGCGGTAAAGAGCAAAAAAGATGTCTTTAAGGCTTAAAAGACTCAATTCTCGCTCGGCTCACAAAGGGGCCGAAGATTTGGTTGATTTATTTATAAAAACTCAATTTTTGCTCGATTCACAAAGGGGCGTAGAGTTGGTTGATTTTTTGTTAAAAAAATTTTTTTAAATTTGTTGTAAAAATTGTTGACAAACTATTTGTAAAGGCGTATACTGACAATAGTTGAAGAATTGTTCAACTGTTATTCAATTATTGCGGAGGGGTTATGAAAGACGATAATCGCGAAATTTCAACAATAAATCGCAAGCACGGCGAAACCGAGGATACAAACGAAGTGTGCGAAACGCAACACGTTCATAAAAAAACTGTCGGCACGGTAAAAAACGCTATGCCCGACGAAGATACAATTTACGACTTGGCGGAATTGTTTAAAGTGTTCGGCGATTCGACGAGGACTAAAATAATTTCGGCTTTGTTTGAAGCGGAGTTGTGCGTTTGCGATATTTGCGCGGTGCTTTCAATGACAAAATCTGCCGTTTCGCATCAATTGAGAATTTTAAGACAAACTAATATCGTCAAAGCGAGAAGAGTGGGTAAAGAAGTTTTTTATTCGCTCGATGACGACCATATTTATCAAATATATCAAATGGCTTTAAAACATTTGACCGAAGAAGATTAAGCGGCAAAAACAAGATAGTTGCGGCAAATTAAAAGTTCGCGCCAAACCAAACGTTTGCACAAAGTCGAGCAAGTTCGCTACAAAGCAAACGGTTTGAAAATTTAATTAAGAAAAAAATTTAAAAAACATATAAACAAATAAGGAGATTTTATTATGAAAAAGATTTACAATTTGGAAGACCTTGACTGTGCTAATTGCGCAATGAAAATGCAAGACGCTATCTGCAAGTTGGACGGCATCAACGAAGTTAGAGTAGATTTCCTCACTCAAAAAATGTATATCGACGCCGACGACGAAAATTTCGATAAGATAATGAAAGCAGTTGCAAAGTGCGTAAAGAAAGTCGAACCCGATTGCACTATTTTAGGTTTATAAAATTTCGGGATACGGCAAATTAATAAAAATTTAAAAATATTACATTTGTAAAATAATATACTTGGGGTTTATTGTCGATTATGAGCAAAAAACTGAAAAAGAAATTATATCTTTTGATAGCGGACTTTATAGTGTTCGCGTTGGCGGTTATAATTACCCGCGTATTCGATTTGGGTAAAACTGCCGAAATAATAATTTTCGGGTGCGTGTACGTGTTCTGCGCTTACTCGGTATTAAGAAAAGCGTTTTTGGGCGTAATTCACCTTCAAATGCTTGACGAAAACTTTTTAATGACAATCGCGTCTATCGGCGCATTTGCGATAGGCGATTATCTTGAAAGCGTAAGCGTAATTTTGTTTTACCTTGTCGGCGACTGGTTCGAGGCGTTCGCGGTGGGCAAGTCGAGAGGTTCTATAGCAAAAATGATGGATATCCGTCCCGAGACGGCGCGCCTTGTCGTTGACGGGATCGAGAAGACCGTATTTCCCGAGGAAGTCAAATTGGACGACGTTTTGCTTGTAAAACCGGGTGAAAAAATCCCCGTAGACTGCGAAGTTATAAGCGGCGAGAGTTATATCGATACTTCGTTCTTGACGGGCGAAAGTATGCCGGTATTTGTCAAAGAGGGCGATATGGTAAGCGGCGGTGCGATTAATAAAAACGGCGTGCTTATGCTTCGCGCTAAAAAGTTGTATACCGATAGCGCGGTGGCAAAAGTGCTTCAACTTGTAGAAAGTGCGTCGGCTAAAAAAGCCAAAGCCGAAAACTTCATCACCAAATTCGCGCGTATTTATACTCCCGCGGTTGTCGGCGGCGCAGTTTTGTTGTTTATCATTCCTTCTATTATAACGGGACGTTGGACAGACTGGCTTTATAGGGCGTTGACGTTTTTGGTTGTATCTTGTCCTTGTGCGCTCGTCATCAGTATACCGCTCGGTTTCTTTGGCGGAATAGGCAATGCGTCGCGTTACGGCATACTTGTAAAGGGCAGTAGTTATATAGAACAATTAAGCAAAGCAAACATTTACGCATTCGATAAAACGGGTACGCTCACCGAGGGTAAATTGCACGTTTTGGAGATAACGCCTGCTGTAAACAAGACAGAAATTCTTGAAATTGCGGGCATTTGCGAAAGCGGTTCTACACACCCCATCGCTCAAAGTATATTAAAAGAATGTAGCGATATCGAAAGCGGATACGCCGTAACCGAAATAAGCGGAAAGGGCATTAAAGCCGAAAAAGACGGCAGAGTATTGCTTTGCGGAAACGAAAAATTGATGGCTGAATTCGGCGTTGAAGTCGAAAAGAGTTCTACCGTAGGCACGCACGTTTACGTTGCCGAAAACGGTAAATATATAGGTACGATAGTAGTAGGCGACAAGATAAGAGAAGACACCAAACAAACCATTGCCGACATCAAGGCGTTGGGCGGTAAAACGGTTATGCTTACGGGCGACTGCGAAAGCGTTGCTAAAAGCGTGGCTACCGAAGTGGGTCTCGACGAGTATAAGAGTTCGCTTTTACCCGAAAACAAGGTGCAAGAAGTTGAAAACATCATCGCCAATAAAAAGCCCGAAGACGTCGTCGTGTACGTGGGCGACGGTATAAACGACGCGCCCGTGCTTACGAGGGCAGACGTAGGTATAGCGATGGGCGGCGTAGGCAGCGACGCGGCAATAGAAGCCGCAGACGTCGTGTTTATGTACGACAATATACGTTCGCTTTCGATAGTTAAAAAGATATCGATGATTACCGTAAGAATAGTAAAAGAAAATATTATTTTCGCCCTTGCGGTTAAGTTCGGCGTACTTATTTTAAGCGCGTTCGGTCTTGCAAGTATGTGGCTTGCATTGTTCGCGGACGTCGGCGTTGCTGTACTTGCGATTTTAAACGCTATGCGTACAGGCTTAAAACTTAAAGAAAAGAAACAAAGTAAATAAATTTCATATGCGTTTTTTATAGAAACAAAATATCCGATTGAAAACGGCTTGCAATAAAAAATTTGCAAGTCGTTTTCGTTTGCTTTAATCGTGCCTATTATAGCCGAAAAGGGAAAAGTCTCCGCAATAAATCACGTGTACGATTTTGCTGTGAAATATTAAAACGATGTTTGCAACTTTGTGTGTAAAGTGTTTGCATCGGCAAAACGGCGGCATAAAAGACGTAAAAGTTTTAAACGTTTTGCGGCGGCAAGGGGCAATTTATTTGACTTTTTTAAAATATAATGTTATATAATTAAAGGTTTAAGGCGTGTAATCGCGGCGAACGTTTTTATAAGGTGAACGCTTAACTTATGGCGAACGTTTTACTTATGCGGCAGAGTTGTTCGGCAGAATTATTCGTTGGCTTATTCGACGGCGTAATATCATGCGATAAAAATATAACAATTAAAAACCTTAAATCGAAAAAATAACGAACAAAAACATTTAGGACGAATATTTTGAAAAACAACACGGTAATTAAAGACAAACGGACGGTAATGACGACCGAGCCGGTCAACAAATTGATATTAAAACTTGCAGTTCCGACCATATTGAGTATGCTTGTCACCACTTTTTACAATTTGGCGGACACATATTTCGTCGGTAAAATTCAAACGGGCGAAACGGGCGCGACCACAAGCGCGACGGGCGCGGTAAGCGTAATTTTTTCGTTTATGGCGATAGTGCAAGCACTCGGTTATTTCTTCGGGCATGGTTCGGGAAATTACATTTCGCACCAACTCGGCAACGGAAACAGAGACGAAGCCGAAAAAATGGCGGCAACGGGTTTTGTTTCGGCTTTCGCCGTGGGCGTGGTGCTTATGATTATCGGTTATTGCGCAACCGAGCCGCTCGCAAAACTAATGGGTTCTACAAAAGAAATTTTGCCTTACGCCGTGCAATATTTGCGAATGATACTTATCGGCGTGCCGTTTATGACGAGTTCGCTCGTTTTAAACAACCAATTGAGGTTTCAAGGCAGCGCAAGCAGTGCGATGGTGGGCATCATCACGGGCGCGGTAATCAACGTTGCGCTCGACCCGCTGTTTATAATGGTATTTAACATGGGTGTTACGGGCGCGGGTCTCGCTACAGTAATAAGTCAAATAATAAGTTTTATTTTACTTTTGATTTTCGTCGGCAAAGGCGACAATATCAGGCTTGTTTTCAGCAAATTTCAGTTTAAAAAGTTTTATTTTATCGAGATTTTCAAAAACGGTTTGCCGTCGCTCGGCAGACAAAGTATTTCCAGCATAGCCAACGTTTGCCTTTCGTATGCGGCTAAAATGGCGGCGTATGCGTCGAACGTAACTAATCCTTCGGTTTACGCCACTTCGGCAATTGCCGCGCTGGGTATCGTGTCGAAAATAATGTATTTCGGCAATGCGGTAATCATCGGTTGCGGTCAAGGTTTTCAGCCCGTTTGCGGCTTCAATTACGGCGCGGGCAAATACAAAAGGGTGAAAGAGGCATTTTGGTATACGATCAAAATAAGCGCGATTTTCGCCGTGTTTATGGTGCTTGTAAGCAACGTGTTCAACAAGCAGATAATAAGCGTGTTCAACGTCGATAAAGACGCTTTAAACTTTGCTCGAAAGGGCTTTAGATATCAAAGTATTTCGTTTATATTTACCGTGTGGATAACGGTGTCAAACATGATGATGCAAAACATAGGCAAGGTGGTAAAAGCCACGCTTTTGGCGGTTTCGAGACAAGGCATAATGTTTATACCGGCGGTGTTTATTTTGGGCGCGCTTTTCAAAATGGAAGGCGTGTTGTGGGCGCAAACGCTTGCGGACTTTTTGACGTTTGTGCTTGCCGTGCCGCTTCAAATAAGCATGCTTAAAGAAATCGACGAACTTGAAAAACAGAGCAACTTAAGCGAATCTTCGGCTACGGCAGAAACCCAAAACGAAGTTAAGACAAGCGAGCAGCCGACAGAGCAAATTGTCGAGTAATTAGGCGGGCAGTTGACCGAGTAATCGGGCGAGCGGTAAGCCGAACAACCGACCGAAGAATAAAAGAAGGATAAAAAAGGGCGAAAAAGGATAAAATAAGGAGGTTTTATTGTTCGATTAAAAAATCGCCGTTTAAATTTGGCGTTTAATTATACGTCAAAACGCACTAAATAAATATACAACTTGCACAAAAAACGTTTTTGGTCTTGAAGAGAAAGTTTTGTCATATTATAATAAATATGTAGGGCAAACATATTCCGCATTTTTGCGAAAAATCCGTGATTTTAACGCCGTTATCGGCTATAAAGCAGGCACTTTTTCAAAATATTTCGGGCATGCCGACAAATATATTATAAGGATGGAAAAATAAAATGAGTATTCAAGCAGACAAAATCAGAAACGTTGCACTTATCGGACACAGCGGAGAGGGTAAAACTACCCTTGCCGAAGCGATTTTATATAACATGCAAGTTACGGATAGACAGGGTAAAGTTGACGACGGAAACACCGTAACCGACTACGACCCCGAAGAAATCGCGAGAAAATCCTCCATAAGTCTTTCTATGGCATACGGAACGTACAAAGGCTATAAATTCAACGTTATAGACGTGCCGGGCTTTTTTGATTTTGAATGTGAAATGAACCTTGCGCTCGACGCGGCGGACTGCGCCATTATCGTTACGGGCGGCAGCGGTACGCTCACGGTAGGTACTGAAAAGGCTATAGATTATTGTTCTTTAAGAAAAATCCCCGCAATACTTTTCATAAACGGACTCGATAAAGACAACAGCAATTATTTGCGCACGGTTGCGGCTATAAAGGAAAAATACGGCAACAAAATCGCGCCGATGATTATTCCCAACATGATAGACGACAAAATGAAAGGTTTTGTCAAAGTCGCTTACGGCGTATGTTGCGACTGGGAAAACAACGAAAGCGAAGTTCCCGCTAATTTATTAAACGATTACGAAGAAGCGCATATGGCTCTTTCCGAGGCGGCTGCCGAAAACGACGAAGACTTGCTTGAAAAGTTCCTCGAGGGCACTCCGCTCACGGGCGAAGAGATCGAAAAGGGCATTAAAATAGGTATCGGCAGTTGCTCGACGATTACCGTACTCGGCGGCAGCGCGCTTAAAAATCACGGCGTGCTCAACCTTATGGATAAAATCATTTCCACGCTTCCAAGCCCCATCGACAGAGGCGGCAGAACGGGCGTTACTCCGGGCGGCGAAAAAATTACCGTTAGACCCAATTCGGGCGATACGGTTATCGTAAAAGTGTTCAAAACGGTGGTTGACCCGTTCATCGGAAAACTCAATTTCATCAAGGTAATGAGCGGTACTTTAAAGCCGGATATGACGCTTAACAACGCCACTAAAGGCACGCAAGAAAAGATTTCTGCGTTGTATTTTATAAGAGGTAAAAAGCAAGACAAGGCAGACGAAATCGTCGCGGGCGATATGGGCGCGCTTGCAAAACTCAACAACGTTTCCACGGGCGACGTATTGTGTCAAGGCACGGCTATTACGTTTAAACCCGTCGAAATACCCGCGCTTGTTTATTCGATGGCGATTTCGGTAAATAAGAAAGAAGACATAGACAAACTTTTCGACGGACTTAAAAAGTTGATGGACGAAGATATTTCGTTTAAGGTTACGCAAAACCCCGAAACGGGCGAAACCATGCTTTCGGGCGTGGGCGAAATGCAACTCGCGCTTATTTGCAAAAAACTCAAGAGTAAGTTCGGTTGCGAAGCGGTGTTAAATGCGCCCAAGATTGCTTATAGAGAGACTATACGTAAGAGAGCGGAAGCGGAAGGAAAACACAAAAAGCAAACGGGCGGCGCGGGTCAATACGGACATTGTAAAGTAAGGTTCGAGCCGGGCGCGGAAGACGGAATTTATCAGTTCGTCGACGAAGTTGTCGGCGGCGCAATACCCAACAACTTTATTCCCGCGGTAGATTCGGGTTTGAGAGAGGCTGCTAAAGAGGGCGTGCTTGCGGGTTATCCCATGGTTAACCTTAAATGTACGGTTTACGACGGAAGTTATCACCCCGTAGACTCTAAAGAAATAGCCTTTGTTTCGGCGGCGAAACTCGCTTATCAAGCGGGTATTCCCAACGCATCGCCGTGCATTTTAGAGCCGATTATGCAACTTGAAATCGTCGTACCCGAAGGATTTATGGGCGACGTTATGGGCGATATGAACAAACGCCGCGGCAGAATTATCGGCACAGACGTAGTTGACGGAAAGGCGATCGTTACGGCTGAAGCACCGCAAGCGGAAATAATGCGTTATGCAACCGATTTAAGGAGCATGACTCAAGGCAGAGGCAAATATTCGGTGCAATTCGCGCGCTATGAAGAAGTGCCCGCAAATATTCAAGAAAAAATTGTAGCAAACAGCAAAAAGTAAATATAAAAACTCATCAATGACCGATGCGTTTGCATCGGTCATTGATAAAGTAAAAAGGAGATTTTCAATGATTTTAACGATTTGTCCCAACCCAAGTCTCGACTGTACCATTGAATTGCAAACGCTTAACGTAGGGCAGATGAATAGGATAGAAAACAAAATCACCACTTATTCGGGTAAAGCAATGAACGTTGCGCTTGCGCTTTCGAGATTATCGTGCGATTGTCTCGCGACGGGGTTTATGTTTGAAGAAAACGGGCGGCAATTCGTGCATACTCTCGACAGAGAAGGCATAAAAAACACCTTTGTGTGGAATAAAGGCAGCGTAAGAGAGAATTATAAAATAATCGACAAACGCTCGATGATGACGGAAATAAATGACAAAGGCGAGTTTGTAAAAGAGGACAAGCAAGCCGAACTCATCGACCTTGTAAAAAACGTCTCTAAAGACTGTTCTATAGCGGTAATGAGCGGTTCGTTGCCGCAAGGCGTTGAAGACGATTATTACGCTAAATTATGCAGAGTTATTCCCAAAAAGGTAAAAAAAGTAGTCGACGTCACGGGGGAGAGGTTGCTGCTTGCTTTAAACGAGGGCGTGTACCTTGCCAAACCTAATTTAAGAGAATTTGAAGAAGTAACGATGAAGCAGTACAAAACAATCGGCGATATGATAAACGGTTGTTATAATTTAATTGACAAAGGCGCGGAAAACGTGCTATTATCTCTCGGTAAACGCGGTGCGATACTTACCGACGGAAGTAAAAGTTATTATTGCAAAAGCGCGAACGTAGCGGTAAATTCAACCGTGGGCGCGGGCGATTGCATGGTGGCGGCGGCTTGCGCCATGATAGAAAACGGAGCAAGCAAAGACGAAATTTTAAGATGCGCGGTGGCGGCGGGTACGGCTGCGGTAACCACCCCCGGCACAAACTTGTTTTACAGAGATAAATTTGAAGAAATTTACGACAAACTTACCGTAGAAGAAATTATGTAACGGCACAACTAAAAACGAAAAAAATCCGTGTTTACGCAATACGTATTGCGTAAACACGGTGGTTTTTATAAAAGCGGATATGGTGGAATTGGCAGACACGATGGATTTAGGATCCATTGGTTACCCGTGCAGGTTCGAGTCCTGTTATCCGCACCAAACAAGAATAAAACGAACCCGAGAGAAAATCTTGAGTTCGTTTTATTTTATACAAGAGATTATTTCG
>CAKQKQ010000060.1 GCA_934249265.1 uncultured Clostridia bacterium
CACATATATTTCACTTCGCCCGCGTTTCCGAATACGAGTTTTCCGTCCTTTACTTCTGCCGTTGCCGCACTCGTCGTATAAGTCGTAAATTCTTTATAATCTTCGGTAAAGTCGTAGTCGTACTCTTCGCCTTCGATTACATATCTGTTTTCGTCTTCGTCGTCGGTCACTGACGCATCGTCGATGTATACTCTGTTTCCGTCGCTGCCGAGGTTTTCAATACCTACTTGAATAGTTGCCGACTTTACAAGACCGAACGGGAGCGAATACGTCACAAATTCTTCGCTCGTGCTGTCGATTAGTTTTTCGGCGTAAACAGTGCCCGTAAATGCATCGCGCACAAACAATTTCGCGCTGCCCGACACGAGTTTTACTTTCAAATTGAAACTATAATTGCCGAAAAGTTTGTAAATACCTTGATAAAGCGAACCGTTGCCGTCGATATAACCCGCATAGTCGTTTTGAGTGATTAATTCTTTAGTGTCAACGGTATACGCTTGTTTCGTTCCTACTTTTTCGTAACCGACTTTACCCGTATTGCTCCAATAACTTAAGCCCGTGACAAAGTCTGTTTCGTCTTTAAAGCCGTTACCCTTGTGTACTTGCTTGTCGAAATCGCCGTTGAGCATCTCGCTTGAACTGTAAATCGAACCCTCTATATCGTCCCACACGAGAAGATTTGTAAATTTGGGCGCAATGCCGTAAATGGGAAGATCAAAATCTGCAAGATATTCGTTATTTAGATAAGTTACGTCCTTAATGGGTACATAGTTGTTGTCTTCGCTTTGAGTGTAGTTGCCGTACGCGCTCCAACCGTAGAAGGGGTCGTCGGGCCAAGAACCCGTAGCCTTGTGTCCACCCAACGAACAATCGGTAATCAATACGTTTCTGATTTCTTGATTATATTGATTCGTCGCCGCCGTTCCGTAAGGAATCCACGATACGCCGAAACCGCCGTAAATAAAGCAATGTCTTACAACGATATTTTCGATAGCGTTATCCGCTTCGGGGAAAGTGGGACGGAAGAATTGCGCACGACCGTCGTCATAACTCGAACACAATACTAAAGCGTCGTCGCTTGTATAGTTGAAACACCTGTCTAAAGTTACGTTTTTACTGCTTACGATACTGAAACCGTCGCTTGTAATTGACGCCGCTTGCTTTTCGGTAACGTTACCCAAATACACGTCGTCGTCAAAACTCATATAACAGTGATAAGAACTACTACGCATAATCGTGATATCGGTAATGTCAACGTGTTTGCTGTTGTAAATACACAATACCATTTGTTGAACTCTGTTTTCACAGCCCGCCGCAAGACCGGGGTCGCCGACGAAATATACGGGGTCTTCGACTTCGCCGCCGAGGTCGTTCATACGAATAGTACCCTCACCCGTAATTCTTAAATTTTCGCATTTTCCCGCAAAAATTAACGGTTTATTTACGGTAAGCGCGGCATGACACCACACGAGACCATCGATGTCTACGTTATGTCCGTACGTTACTTTATCGTAACCTCTTTGATGAACAGGTACGGTTTTGTTGAGTTCGTCTTCCCTTTGAGACTGCCATATTACCGCGCCTTTTTCAATTACGAATTCGAGATTACTGCACAATTCAATGTGCGTGATTACATATCTTCTGCCGTAAACGCTGTCGTCGCCGGGGATTATTACTTTACCGCCGCCGGCTGCCGCAACTGCGTCTATCGCCTTTTGGAAAGCCTCGGTATCGTCGGTAAATCCGTCGCCCTTTGCTCCGTACTCCGTTACGTCGGCAACGAGTTTTATATCCACCGTAAATCTTGCGGGGTCGTTGTTGAAGTCTTGATAGTTTTCAATGGTGAAATGAGTGTCTACCTTTACTCCGTCGATAGATGCAAGGAAATAACTCGATAATTGCGTTTGAGCCGAGTTTTCTTTATACAACGGGAAAATTGCCTCAAACTTGCCGTTTTCCACCTTTGCCGTGGTGAGTTTTTTAATGTCGGAATAATTTAAACTATCCGTATAGTTCTTGGGAGAAGACTGCCAAATAGTTACCGTTTTGCCGTTGTATTCCTCTTTTGCCGTACCTTGTACGGTCACCGTTTTTGCATTAACGTCGGCTATACAAGACTCGATATTGCCCGCATAATTATAAATACGCTCTTCTCTTTCAAAAGTTATCGCGTCGATATAAACGTTTCCGTCGGTTGCGTCCACAAATTCCATTTTGAATTGGCGCAAGTACCCCGTCGGGTTTAAATCGCTTACGTTGAAGTAATAAGTTTGCCAGCCGCCGTTAGACAAAATATCAAATTCCTTTGTAAACCAATATCCCTCTGCGCTCGTACTTGTGCGGAAACTCAATTTAAGTTTGGTTGCCGAAGTTTCGTTGTTCATTCTCACGAGGAATGTGTTTCTGAGCGACATATACATACTGTATTTATGTCCTCTCGCCACGTCTATTTGAGGAGTAGAAAGCACGAATCCCTCGTTTACGCAAGCAACCAAATTGCCGGAATCGTAAGACAAACTACCGTTTTCGCACAACATATTTTCAACGCTGCCGAGACTGTTAAACTCTAAATCGAGTTTTTTAACTACTACGTTTTCAGCCATGGGGTTTCTTATTTGAGACTCGACGGCATAAGAATAAATTTCCACTTCGTTTAAGTTTTCCAAATTAACTATGGTTTCCCACACGAGGTTTCCGCAAACGTAAAAACTTGCGCTGCCCTCGTCGAGTATTAATTTTGCGGTATTCCAAGTTTCCGCTTCGATAACGTCAAATCTTGTAGAAGACGTTTCGCTTTTACCGTTGTTTAACGCCACGTAAGGTTTTACGCCGTAAGTCGCGTTGATATAAATTTTAAATCTGTAATCGCCTACTTTCCAACCTACGCAGTGGTCGCCCGCCGCTACGTCGTTTTTATAATAAAATTCAAACGAAACGCAGTTGACGTTTTCGACGTCGCCGTTGTATTTCAAACTTGCGGAAAGTCCCGTTTTGTGCGCGGTGTAAACGCCGTTTTCTTCGGTGAATTTACCGTTTGATACCCACTCTGCATCGGGGTCGACGGGTACGTCGGGATTAGTTTTTTTATCGTACACGGCGAGGTCTTTTACCGTAACCGCAATATCTCTCGTCGCAAATGCAAGCGAAGTGAAATTTTCAAAAACCAAGCCGCCGCACGTGAGCAATTCTTCTCCGTTCAATTTAACGACGACGTAATCTTCGTCAATCGCTATCGAAAGCGTGTTGTCGGTGTCGAAATTGATATTTTCGCGAGGAATTCTGTTTGAAACCCAATCGGGGTCGTTTTTCCCCGGTTTGTATACTTGCATTATCGGCAAAGCGGTTGCGTGAGTCGCATTGAGGAAAAGTTGGAAAGTGTATCCGTTTACTGCCCAACCTATCCAATGGTCTTCTGCCTTAATCGTTTTTCCGTAATTAAATACAGCCGAAGCCGAGCCGTATTTCGTCATATCGCCAGAATATTTAATAGTAGATAAACTGCTAAACGCTTCCGTAGTGTACACGTCGCCGGTTTTTACGAAATTTCCGCTTTCAACCCAACCCGTTTGCGAGGGGTCGACGGGTTGCTCTTGCTCTACGTTAACCGAGAGATTATTGAGCGTAATTTCAACGTCGCGCGTGCCGACAATTATTTCAGTTACGTTTGAATGAGTGTATCCCGAGAATATATATTTTTGTTCGCCGTTGATATAGAAATCTATACTGCCGTTTCCCCACTTCAATTCAAAAGTGTTTTTTTCACCGATGGGCATTTTCTCCCTTTCAATGCGGTTGTCTATCCTTGTAAACGTGGGATCGTTTGCTCCGGGCGCATATATCGCCATGTACGGGAGCGCGGTTGCATGCGCCGCGTTTAAAAATAATTTATGATACCAGCCGTTTACGCTTACGCCGATATAATGGTCGCCATCGGTCGTGACGTTTGTGTAGGTGAAATCGAATTTTACCGACGAAACCTTGCCCATCGTGCCGTTGTAAGTAAGAGTTGACAAACTATTGCCCGCCGCCACCTTGTATTCGCCGTCGGTCGTAGTATCCCAATTTTCGCTTGCCGTCCACAACTGCTCGGTCTCTGCGTTTACCTTTGAAGTTTTTACGCTTAACGTAAAACCTAACGCCGAAACCAAAAGCATAATCGTTGCCACAAACAACCAAATATTTCTTGTTTTTGCCATTGTTTCCTCCGTTTTTTGATTATGTATTTTTTATATGTATTCCGAAATTTTATTTCGGTTTTATTCGATTTTAAATTCTTACTGCCTTAAAATTTTAATCTTTGCGTTGTCTTAAACTTGCATCACGTAAGTTGCATTAATAAGTAAAATTAATGCTGACTTTTGCTTGTTGTTTATGTAAATTTAATCGCGAATTTTTGTTTTATTTGCTTATTTTCTGCCGTTTTTACGCAATACGTATAGCGTAAAGCGGTTATTTTCGGGTTTTATAAATAAATTTTATTCGTCCGCTTTATATTCGTTTTATAAAATAATTATCCGACCGATTTATAAAAAATTTTTATGCGGCGATCGAGCGAAATCGCTCAATTGCAAATACTCAATCGCCGCAAGTAAATTAATTAGTTGTTTACTTTTCTTCTTTTAATAATCGCGTAAACCGCAACCATGCCGAGCATGAAAAGCATTACGCTCGTCGTCTCTATTCCGCCGAAACAACCTGTCTTTTCCTCTTCGGATTGAGAACCGCTGTCGGTAGTCGAGCCGCTGTCTGTGTCAGTTATTCCGCTGTCGCTTGCGCTATCCGTGTCGGTAGAAGAATCGGTGTCGGGTTCTTGTTTTTCTTCAAGCGCACCGTAAGCAGTGTTCAATGTTTCATATGCGGCGTCAACCTCTTCTTGAGTTGCATTTTCGGCAAGTGCTTTTGCGTTGTCAAGCGCAGTCTTTAATGCCGCATAAGAAGTTTCGGTATAATTGTCTTTATCGAGTGCTTCAACCGTAGCAATAAGAGCGTTGAGGTTAGTCCTATCAACGGGCTTTAATTGAAGTGCGCCGTAAGCAGTGTTCAACGCTTCGTATGCGGTGTCAATTTCCGTTTGAGTCGCCTCTGCGGAAAGTGATTTTGCTTTGTTGAGCGCGATCTTTACAGCCGCATAAGTTTCCACAGTATATTTGCTTTCGTCGAGTGCCTCAACCGTAGCGATAAGTGTGTTGAGTTGAGTTTTGTCACCCGCTTTTTCTTTAAGCGCGCCGTAAGCGGTGTTCAATGCGCTATAAGCCGCGTCTACTTCTTCTTGAATAGCGTTTTCGGAAAGAGAATTTGCCTTTTCAAGAGCAGCAGTCAATGCCTCGTAAGTTTCGGTTGTGTACTTGTTTTCGTCAACCGCCTCAACCGTAGCGATAAGTGCGTTGAGTTGAGTTTTGTCCGCGGGTGCGTCAGCCTTTAACGTAACCGTAGGATTACCGATAGTAATTTCAACGTCGCGCGAACCGATGATTAATTCGTTAACGCTTGAATGAGTATATTCGGTAAAACTGTAGATAAGTTGATCGTTGATATAGAAATAAGTGTTTGCTCCGCCCAACTTAAACTCGAAAGTGTTTTTCGTGTTGAGAGGAATATTCTCTCTGGGGATACGATTATCTATTCTTGTAAACGTGGGCGAACCTGCTCCCGGTTGATATATAGCCATGTAAGGAAGCGCAGTTTCGTGCGATGCGTTTAAGAATAATTGATGCCACCAGCCGTTTACGCATAAGCCGAACCAATGGTCGCCCGCAATTGTATTAGTAGTATAAGTAAAATCAAACTTTACAGACAAAACCTTGTCCATTACGCCGTTGTAAGTGAGTTTTGACAAACTGCTGTTTGCTTCCAACTTATACTCGTTTTCAGTTTCGGTATTCCAATTTCCACTCGCCGTCCACGTGGAAGTCGGCTGTTTCGTTTCTGCCGTAACAACGGGGTTGGCAATGGTAATTTCAACGTCACGCGAGCCGATAATTAAACTCGTTACGTTACTGTGAGTATAGCCGCTGAAAGTGTAAATAAGTTCTTCGTTGATATAAAGATAAGTATTCGATTCGTCCAACTTAAAGTCGAAAACGTTTTTCTCGTTGAGAGGAATATTCTCTCTGGGGATACGACTATCTATTCTCGTAAACGTGGGCGAACCCGCATTAGGAGCGTATATCGCCATATAAGGAAGCGCAGTCTCGTGCGATGCGTTTAAAAATAATTGATGCCACCAACCGTTGATGTTTACGCCGAACCAGTGGTCGCCAGCGATGGTGCTGCTTGTATAAGTAAAATCGAATTTAATCGACGTTACTTTACCCATTTCGCCGTTGTAAGTAAGTTGCGACAAACTGCTGTTTGCAGCCAATTTGTACTCCCCTTCGGTCGTAGTATCCCAATTTCCGCTTGCCGTCCAAGTTTCTCCCGTTTCGGCGTTTACCTTAGGCGTGGTCACGCTGAAAGTAAAACCTAAAACGCAAACCGCAAGCATAATCGTTGCAATAAACAACCAAATGTTTTTTGTCTTTGCCATTTTGTTTTCCTCCGTTTTTTTGTTTGTTTTGAGATATTTTATTTCCGACAAAATTTACTTTGCCGTGAATCTCCTTTTTGTTTAAAATTATATTGTTTTGACTTATTTCGCCGATTAAACCGCCCTTTTATTGTCAATTTTACGCATAACGTATGCTGTAATCGTGACAATTTGCCTTTGTTTCGGTTTTGCCGCCACCACCGTCTACGGCGGGGCGATTTACTGCCACGGTTGACAGAATTGACAACGGCGCGGTTTGTTTGCCGCAATTGACAAACGGCATTTTCCTACCGCAATTAACAACGGTGCAGTCTATTTATTTTAGACAACAGCATCTTCATACCGCGATTAACAACGGTACGCCTCATTTATTTTAGACAACAGCACGGTTCATTTATTTTAATAGATTTTACGTCTTTAAAGTTTTTTCTGTTTTGCAAGGTATGCCGCTTTCAACTTTTCATAAACAGAATCGTCTATATCCAACTCGCATTTTGAATACGTGGGTAAATCTCTCCCCGGGCGGCGGTCATCGTCTCTCACCTTGTCGCGTTCTTGCTTTAATCTCAAGTTGGGTATGGCTTTGGGCGTTCCTCCGTCCAAAACCGAATAATATGCGTAAATCCCCGGTAAGGTCATATCTACCGCGGCGTACACGTCGATTATTTTTGCCGACTTATTGCCCTTGCATGCCTCTATAAAATAATGCATGGGATAATAATCCGACCTTGCATGTCCCAAACCTTCCGCTTTGTCGGCAAACTCGTCTTTGGGGGTAAGTTTAATCGCCTCTCCGTCAAACACGCCCTCGCAACTGTCGAAGTTTGTGTATAAGGTGTATATATCGCCTTGCTTGCTGTCCTCTCTCGCGCTCTCCATTCTGCCTTTCGTTCCGTAAAACGAATACCAAATCGAGTTTTTACACAAATCGCCGTGAATACTTTTTATGATCGCTCCGTTTTCCAAAGTAATCATTTCTATGCCAGCAATGCCGCTCTTTCTTCCCATGCGCGCGCTTCTGCTTACGAACGGCAATTCAAAACCCGTAACGCTGACGGGGCGCAAACCGCTGACGTACAGCATAGGTCCGACCGAGTGAGTGCAGTAAAAATTCGCGCTCATGTTGTTTCGCCAATGGTTTTTATCGCCGTAGGTTATGTCCGCCCAAATCGGCTCGCAATTATGCACGTATTCGCCTTCGGCATATTCGAGTTCGCCTATTTTGCCCTCTTGATATAACTTCGTCATTTCCAAAACGGCGGGCATATAACAATAGTTTTCCGCATAGGCATACACAAGCCCCGTGCTTTCTACCGCTTCGATTAAATCGACCGCCTCTTTTAATGATGCCACCGCAAGCACCTCGCTCAACACGTGTTTACCCGCTTTTAAACTTTTTATGGCAAAAGGCACGTGTTCGTTGGCGTAATTCGCCAAAACCACCGCATCCATATCGTGAGTTATGAATTTATCGAAATCGGTATAACAAGTTATCGTCTTGATTTTTTTAAATTTATTCAACAAATCTTCTTGCTTGTCGCACACGGCTACAAGTTGGCACTCGTCTGTGTTTTTGCAAAACTTAATCATCGTTTCGCCGCGGAACGCGCCGAGTACGCCGACCTTTATTTTTTTACTCATTGGTTTTTCCTCCGTTTTTTACTGCCCTTAATGCCCCACAAAAATTTTGTATGCGCCTAAATTTTTATGTTTTGTTTTTTGTGTTCGCGGTAGTTTTGTCTATGCATTAGCGGCGTTTTAAACTATGTATTCGCCGTCTTGCTTACATTTAAAATTGCGTTTTTTGCGTCATTTTTGTTTGCCACTAAATCGCATTTTTGAGACACTTTCATTTACTACTAAAAAATATTTTTGTCTTTGCCGTTCGTTTTGACTTATTCGTCCGCTTTACGCAATTTTGCCGCCGTTTTATCAATAAAAAAGTATTTGCATTTTACCGCAATTCATTGCAAATTTAGTCTTACCTCATTTTACCCATACAGTATAACACGAACGCGCCGCCATTAAAATGGAAATTTTCCATATAGATACAGTCCGATTTCCATATTTTAAGTATTGCTTTTTGTTTTTCAATGGTGTATAATCTTCTTATGAAAACCATAGAAAACATCTGCTTATTCACCCCGCAAAAGCAACACGCGATCAACGAAGATTTGGGAATTATCAACTTAATTTACGAAAAAAGCCTCGGCGCAACCGATAAATTTCTCATCGGCGCGGTTTTTCAGTTGTGCGTCGTCGTTGACGGAAACGGCGTGTTCGGCACGCTTAACAGGTCTTACTCTCTTAAACGAGGAGACGTTTTTTGCATATTCCCGTCCGTTCCGTACTTCGTCTCGAACGAGAAGGATTTAAAATTTATTTACGTCAAGTTTTCAAGCACTTACGCTTACAGTTTGTTCGACAGCCTTAAACTGACTAAAAATAATTGCTATTACGAAAACTGCGAAGACATTGTGAAGATATGGGAACTCGCCTTTTTGGGCAACCTTTCAAAACCCGAATTGACGGCAACGGGACTTGTTTTGCTTACGTTGACAAACTTGCAGCCGCCCGACGCAAAAACCACTACAAAACCGACTCAAGAAACGAAAATGCAAAACATTTTAAACCTTATAAACGACAATTATTGCGACAGCAGTTTCAATTTGTCCACCTTGGCGGAAATGTGTTTTTACAATAAAAAATATCTGTCCGATTTGTTTAAGGCGCGTTTTAATATCCCGTTTAACACTTATCTCACGCAATTAAGAATCGAAAACGCGGCAAAACTTATCGGCTCGGGGTTTACTTCCATAAAGGAAATCGCTCAACTTTCGGGTTTTTCCGACCCGCTGTATTTTTCCAAAGTTTTTAAAAAATACAATTACCACTCCCCCGTTTATTGCATCAAACAAGAACAATTGAAGCACTCTTCTAAAAACAACTCTTCTCTTTCAAAGTGATGTATAGGCTTTTTAAAGGTGACGTATGGTTTTAAATGATACATAACCTTTAAATTTTGCGGTCTCTTTCTAAATGATGATGTTATTTTAGAAGTAGCGCGCATTGCCAATAAGTTGTTTTGGCTAAATTTTTAGGTGATATGCAACTTTAAAAGCGATATTTAGTTTTAAAGTGATGAGTAATTAAAACAATGCGCCTTTGCTTTTGTGCAGTTTTAAACACTCTATCTTTTAGATGATATACGGCAAAATTTTTAATAAAATATAAAAATTTACAATTAAATTTATCGGTAATGTAAACTAATTTATCGGTAAAACATAAAAGGCGGAAGCAGTACCCTGCTTCCGCCGATTTTTTTATGAAAGTTTTAAATTTATTAAAAAGTGATATTTAAAAGCAAATTATCAACAACACAGATGCGTCGTTTTCTCCTTACAAACACCTTCTTATCCCTGTTGCGTTTGGCTATGTAGGTTATTCGGTTAGACAAACGGAAATTTGCTACTCAATAAATCCCGCCCATTGCGTGTGAAAAATTATTTCTTTACCCAGCCTTTTAGCCAACGCTATCTCTTTATTTACTTGTTCACCGATATATCCATTTATATTCACTACATAAATAGCATCTGAAATTTCTATTTTCTTATAATGTGCGGAATTTAAAGCAACGATATCTTTTTCACTCAATTCTAATTTATCTTCGTTATAGACGCATTGAAGCACACACATATCATATTTAGTTTCCAAAATAAATGCTATTTTTTTCATTTCATCTTGAAATTTCATACTTCCACAAATTGCAATAATCTTCAAACACTTTACCTCCTCGACTTTCGGTTTGTTTTATGATCGCATAATTATATACTTTATACCTTCATTCATACAAATTCTGATTTGTCGATATCTTATTATACCACAAATGTTCACGTTTTTCAATCTTCATCACGCATTTTGCACAGAAAGCGTCGCTCTCGTCCAAATCCCTCCCTAAACCTCTATTGTAAACAAAAAGCGGTAGGTCGAAACCTACCGCTTTTTGTTGGCTGGGGTGGAGGGAATACTTCCCCTTGTCAAGGGGAAAACAAACGCAGTTTGTGAGAGGTTTGCCGTCTGCGGCCGAGCAATTGCTCTTGTAATTTGCAAAGCATTTTACCAAAATTTATACTTGTGCTTTGCAAATTACTTCGGTCAGTCGCTAAAAACTTGCCACAGGAAACTTTTTCCGCCGCGCACCTTCGCGGCGTCGCTCTCGTCCAAATCCCTCCTTTAAATATCCTTTGTAAAACCAAAAAGCGGTAGGTCAAAACCTACCGCTTTTTGTTGGCTGGGGTGGAGGGATTTGAACCCCCGAATGACGGAGTCAGAGTCCGTAGCCTTACCGCTTGGCAACACCCCAATATAATTCATTTTAGATAATGCACATTAAATTTTTACAACGCTAAACCAAAACGTATCAAAATTTTAAAACGCCGTAATCCTAATTTACCTTATTCGTCACGTTTAATCGCCGTTTATCGTTTTTTACTTACTATAAACAACCGATTACTACAAGCCGAAAAAGAAAATTATTCTTTTACCGACAAATATAGTACCACATTATGTTTTTTTTGTAAACTCTTTGCGAGCCTTTTATGGATATTTTTATCCTCCACGAAATGTTAAAATGTAAAAAATCAAACAACCATATACTATATTTCTTCCAATTTCTGCACGTTTTACCGCATACGTATTATGTAAAGTTGACATTTTACAATTTTTAAACACGCCACAACCAAAGTTAAACTACACTGTAATACAAAAACTTTTTCCAACACGCCGTATATTAATTTGCGAACTTACCTCTTTTGATTTTCAATAAAATTATTTCGATATTAATAAAATTATGCGCATATTGCGACTTTATCGCCGCGTATTTACTTTTAATTTAATAAATTATATGTTATAATCAAAAAATGGCAATATGAAATATTCGACTGCATTTTAAACAACACAGCAAAAAAATTTACGGCATATACGTCTATCATACGCCTAAATTAAATCGATTATTTTATTGCAGAATTTTCAAAGGAAATCACTTTAATGGAAAAATACTATTTAGTCATAGTTTTTGCGTCGCTACTGTTTTCGGTAAATACTTTTTTCAATAAAACTTACCAAAAAAACGAGGGCGAATCGTTTGAAAAACTTATGCTTTTTATGTGGGTTTCGTCAATATGCGGCGTTTTTGTCATGCTTTGTTTAAGCGGATTCAAGGTAAAAATAAATACGTTCGCACTGCTTATGGCTGCCCTCAACTCAATAGCGCACATAACTTGCACGATAATCGCAATGAAGTGCATGAGCAAAGTCAATTTGTCGCTCTATTCGCTGTTTATTATGTCGGGCGGAATGATTTTGCCCACGCTGTACGGCTTTATCTTTAACGGCGAAGGAATAAACGCAACAAAGGCAATTTGCATAGTTTTGCTTATCGTCGCGCTGTTTGTTTCGGTGGGAAAACTGTCAAACTGCAAAGGTTTATTTTACTGCATTTTGGTATTTTTCGCCAACGGTATGTACGGCGTAATTACGTCAATATACAAAACCAAAAGCACGATACATATACCC
>CAKQKQ010000061.1 GCA_934249265.1 uncultured Clostridia bacterium
GTCAATAGACGTGCAACAAATTCCTTTCGTTTTAATATTGACACTATACGGATAACCATTATATTTGGTGTCAATATAATCCATATTTTATCACCTCTTTTTCGTAATTAAGGTATTTATTTATCGATTTTTATCAATTCTTCCCATTTTTTATTGACTAATGTAAACGAATATATTGATTTTTGAATTGAACAACAACATCTCCACGCCATTCTTTCATTTCGATCTCTTGTTCTATCAATTCAGAATCTTCAGCAAAAAATATTTTTATATTTTCCATCATAACAATCACTCAATACCAATAGGCATCATTAAGGTTTAAAGATTCTAAATATTCCCTTTGAGAATCAATTAAATTTGCATGACATAAATCAACAAAATTCCAACTGTATTTCTTTTTCTTTGCCATTTTAACCAATTCGTTAAACACATTATCGGTAACATTTTCTCTAATGATTAAATGTTCACTTATGTCACTATAAATACTAAGCAACAACTCATCTTTTTGTATCGCTTTTATAAACTCAAGAAATAATTGTTCACTTATAGTATTGTCCTTACCTATAAACAAACCACAATTATTATGAGCATTTGCTCTTTTTATTCTGTAATTTTCGTCATCTAAAATTTTCCTTACAAACGTTGATATTTTCATTCTTTCCATACCTTTTTAATGAGACCTATAATTTTGTCCCTATTTTTATTTACCATATTTCTTTGTTTTCTTGATAATGGAGGATGAAATAGATTTACCGGCAATTTATCTAATCCAACCGTTGTCTCCGTAGCATTTTCTAAAACGTGAGCATGCGATTTATTGTGAAGCACCCATTTTATCAATAATCGGAAATTATAATTATTTCTTCATCTTTATTTGCATTGTTTTCAAAATCTATTTCGTAAATATCTTTTTCTTTGTCAACACAGTTATAATATTTATTTAAAATCTTTACGGCGTCATTTACAGATTTTGCTTTTACTGCCGCAACATCAGGCTCGCTTTCTTCTCCGTTTTTTCTATAATAAATAAACGTTTTCATATCAATTATTCCATTATTTCCCTTTATTTGTGCGGCAAAAAATCGTTTTCAGTTGTACTATTTTATAAATTCGTCAGTGAAATACGCCCGCGTGTAGGCTTCGTTTCCCGCAAAATCTCTTATCGTCACTCTGAAGTACGACGGCACGCCGTTTTCGCCGATTTTGTTCTTTAAAATTTCGCTTATGTCAAACTCCGCTCTATTTAAACCGTCTTTATTTTTAGCCGTGTACGTTCTACGCCTTTCGGTGCTCACCGTAATAGATACAGCGGACGAACACTCAACGACGAGTTTTTCTCCGTCTAAATAAAGGTCATGTATTTCAGGAGCGGTAGAAGCGTAAAAATCGCCGTTTTTAAGCGCGGTCATCACGCTTTTATAATCCAATTTTTCAGCCTTAACCATTACAAAACCGCCGAAATGGTCGATCGGTGCATGCGCATCGTCGCTCGCCACGGGATAAATTCTGTTGCCCTCTCGCAAAAGGTCTTCAAAGGGTTGAACTGTATCTTTAAACCCCTCTTTTACACAATTCGAATTGTACACCTCTATACCCCATAAACCTTTAAGTCCAGAATAATCGGAATAGTTTTGAAGAGACCACACGGGGTGGTTGAGCGTAACCAAAAAACCCGCATCGTTCGCCTTTTTAATCAGGTCGTTTAACCCGTCGATTGAATACGTCGCTTGGTAGTTAAATTTTTTCATTTCGTCGCTAACGTGATTTTTTGCGTTTCCCCAAACGGTTGACGGATTAAGCACGGGGCAATTTAAATTTTTAGAATCAATTGCGTACAAATTTAAATGCGCGGTCTTTATATACTCGAAACTGCTTGAATCTGACGGACAGTCTATAGATTTTTCATATGAAGTGATCGCCAAAAAATTCTCGTCGGTCAAATCGTCGTGACAAATTAGCACTTCGTGATCGGTAAACGCCACGATGGAATAACCCGCTTTAAGGTAAGCCGCCTTTACTTCTTCGGGTGTCTCTTGCCCGTCCGAAACGGTGGTGTGCATATGCAAATTGGCTTTATAAAACTTACCTTCTTGCGGTAACAAATGTATCATTTTATCTTCCTTTTGCCGCAAAAACGCGGCATTGCCGTCAAACTATTTTACGTTTTTCAATAAATCCGACTAAACGAAAAACTTATAAAACGCACGCTGAATTTTTTGATTAACGATACTTTAAACGGCAATTATAATTTATTTTTTTCAATAGATTAATTATACTGTTTATTTATAAAAAGTCAATACGTTTTTAAATTTTTTCAAAACTAAAATTTGTTTAACTGCTCGTTTTTAGCGCGACGTTTTAGACGCTATCGCCGCGATTTGCCCATATAAAAACAAACTTTAAAGCGTAATTATGCCGTTTTTACGCAATACGTATGCTGTAAACAGCACAATAATAAAAAATTCGCCGCCCCGCAATTTAATCACGTTTGCGGGGCGGCGCACCAAATTTTAAGTTTCAAAATCAAATCGCCAACAATTATATTGACAGACTATGTATAAGTTATTTTATCGATTCCATTTGAATGAGGTTTGTGCTGCCCTTTTCTCCGCACTTGCCGCCCGTAAGAATGACTAAGTCGTCCTTTTTTAATCTAAATACGCGTTTTGCGGTTTCTAAACCTTCTTCAAACATTTTATCGCGGTCGTCGTATTCTGTGACAACGACGGGCACGACGCCCCAACTCATCGAAAGACGCCTTGCGATTTTTTCGTCGGGAGTCAATCCTAAAATAGGCATCGGCGGACGGAAACGCGAAATCATACGACACGTAGTACCCGAGTAAGAGAATACCGCAATTGCTTTCGCCTTGACGTCAATCGCCATACCGCACGCCGCGTGCGAAACCGCGTCCAAGGTGTTTTTAATGCGGAATTCGGTCTGTGCGAAACGCTTTTTATAGTGAATGTTCTTTTCGGTCTCTTCGCAAATGTTCGCCATAGTCGCAACGGCAAGGTCGGGATATTTGCCCACGGCAGTTTCTCCGCTCAACATAACCGCGCTGCTTCCGTCGTAAACGGCGTTAGCCACGTCCGAAATTTCCGCACGAGTCGGACGAGCGGAATTAATCATAGACTCCAACATTTCGGTTGCGGTAATTACCCTTTTGCCCAAAAGCCTACAAGCGGTAATCATCTTTTTTTGCAATGGCGGAACTTCGACAAACGGAATTTCCACACCCAAATCGCCGCGCGCAACCATTATGCCGCTACAAGTTTCCGCAATTGCTTCCAAATTATCCACGCCGCTGCGGTTTTCGATTTTCGCAATGAGTTCGATATTTTCTCCGCCGTTTTCAGCCAAAAATTCTTTGACGGCAAGCATATCTTCTTTTTTAGAAACAAACGAGCACGCGATAAAGTCAACGTCGTTTTTAATGCCGAACAAAATGTCCTTTTTGTCTTGTTCCGAAAGGTAAGGACGAGAAAGAACTTTCCCGGGGAAACTCATACTTTTATTGTCGGATAAAACGCCGCCTATTTCCGTTACGCACACAAGGTCAGTCGCCGTTTTTTCAACTACGCAAAAACGCACCAAACCGTTGCATAACAAAATCGTGCCGCCCACATCGATTTCTTTCACGATTTCGGGCGGGTTTACCGAAACTATGGTTTGGTCGCCCAAAATATCGCGCGAGGTAAACGTAAACTTGTCGCCCTCTTTCAATTCGATACTGCCGCAACTGAACTTTTTAATGCGGTATTCAGGACCTTTCGTGTCCAACATAATGGCTACGGGAAGTCCTACATTTTGGCGCGCCTCTTTAATCATATCGACGCGCTTTTGATGTTCTTCATGCGTTCCGTGCGAAAAATTGAGTCGAGCCACGTCCATGCCCCTTTTCATCAACTTTTCAAGCATGGAAAGGTTTTCGCAAGCAGGACCGATCGTACAAATGATTTTTGTTTTCTTCATATGCTTCTCCTAATTTTGTGTTTTTAAATGCGGCTGTGCCACAAGAATAAAGTTGCGGTTTTTGTCTTTTGAAAAAATAATTTTATCTTATTAAAAATACCATTACCGCAACGATTTAAGAAAAACGCCCGCAAGTAAAATACAAGTAAAAATCGGGCACTCCTTAAAAAACAAACGGCAGAAATTTCTGCAATTTCAAATTTTCCGATTTATTATACGATATTCTTTTTAAAAAATCAATTATTTATAAGGCAACAAAAGACAATTAATTGTAAATATTTTCTATATTTTTTGTGCGCTTGTTTTGTCAAGTTATATATTATATATACGTCGCGTGTCGGCATATTGCGTTTAGACTATGCAAAAACGATTACATTTGCCGTTTAAACAGCGCAATTTTGTCATTTTTACGCAATACGTATGCTGTAAACAGCGCAATTATAAAATAACACACCGCGCTTTGCAAAACAAATTACGGTGTGCTTTTAATTATTAAATTGTATTCTTCGGCTTAAATTAAACGCCTTTTTGTGCGCCGCCGAATTTGCCTCCGTGAGTTAAAGTTTTCGCTTTTGCGCGGTCAAATATCGACCACAACTAAACGCCGCTATTGTTCGTCTTGTTTTACAAACCCGAGACTTATAAGCAACGCGTCGTCAACGAGTTGCATTTTAGACGGAGGCAATGCGCCTATTCTTTCTTTCAAACGTCTTTTGTCTATAGTGCGGATTTGCTCGAGCAAAATTACAGAATTTTTCATAAGCCCGTACTCCACCGCGCCGAGTTCGATATGCGTAGGCAATCTCGCCTTGTCAAGTTTGCTTGTAATTGCCGCAGCGATTACCGTGGGGCTGTATTTGTTGCCTACGTCGTTTTGCACAACGAGTACGGGTCTCACGCCTCCTTGCTCACTGCCTATCACGGGGCTTAAATCCGCATAGTACATTTCGCCTCTTTTTATCATAGTAATATACGTCCTTTATAAATTTGTGTTTTAGCCCCACTGTATTATATGTACTTTTTAAGCGGTAGGGGTTTTACAGACATAAATATTGACAAACAAAGCGATATTTATTCATTTTTTCATAACTTTGCATAAACCGGACAAATCTTTACTTTAAAACGTGTTTTAATTTGCGCCGCCACGTTCGTCAGCGCAAATAAATATTGACAAACACGGCAAAATAAAATATAATTGTATTATAGTAAAAACTTGTCTTTTATTGGCAAACTTTTATACCAGCCGAAAAGTTAAAGTCGGCTTTAAAAAGGAGAAAAATTATGGATATGCCGTCTAACCCTTATATTCTTTTAAGCGTAATAAACACTAAATTAAGAGACAACTACTCTTCTTTAAAAACGCTTTGCGAAGAAGAAGATTTAAGCGAAGAAGAAATAATATCTTTACTTAAATCAATTGACTACACTTATGACGAAAAACTGAATAAATTTGTATAAATTGTCGATTTTACGCAATACGTGTTTTGTAAAACCGTCTTTTTATACAATAAAAAATAACGTTTATCACTCACCGATTAACGCTTTAATACCGCATGAATTACGTCTACCACACCGACAAACAGCGCAATTTACACAAACAAACGGTGCAATTAATAGACAGTAAGCGGCACAATTAATATATAAAAACGGCGCAATAATCGGCTTGTTAAAGCGATATTGAATAAGCAAGAATAAGAAAATTTTAAACCACATATTTTAAATCAAAACATAGCCCGCCGCACTTTGCAAGCAAAGTGCGACGGGTCACAAAAAAAGACTAACGGCAATTTTGTTAGTCTTTTTTTATCTGAAATTCCATACGGAAAATCCACATATTCGAATGATTTTTTTATTTTTAAAAATTAATCTCTGTCAAAGCGTTTTGCTCTGCGTTTCATTGCCGTGGACAACGTTTGCGTAAACACACTTTCTTTTATTCTCATCGTCCAGCAACCCGTGCTTCCGGGGGTGTTTATTCTATACTTATTATCAAGTCCCAACACGTCTTGAATAGGCACTATCGTTATATAAGAATTAGACGCGTACGCAATATCCATAATCGCGTCCCACATACTTTCAACACCAGAAAGGTGCTTGTTGATTTTGTAATAATCGAGACATTTTTGCACCCTTTCTTTCACGTGTGCAAACCTTTCGCTGTCAAGCGATTTCAAATATCCCACCACGGTGTCGTTGTCGTGAGTACCCGTGTAAGTGATGCTGTTTTCCTCGATATTCCAAGGCAAATAAGTGTTTAAATCGCCTCCGTCAAAACTGAAAAGCACAACCTTCATTCCCGGATAACCCGTGCATTTAAGCAAATCTTTCACTCCGTCGTCGATAAAACCGAGGTCTTCGGCAATTATGTCTCCGTCGTTAAATTCGGCAAAAATTTCTCTGCCGGGAGCGTTTTCCCACTTGCCGTTTATCGCGTCTTTCGCGCCGTAAGGCACTGTCCAAAACCTATCAAAACCTCTGAAATGGTCTACTCTCACTTTATCGTACACAGACAAGGCGTCTTTAATTCTGTTTTTCCACCACGAGTAGCCGTCTTTAGCCATATTTTCGTAGTTGTACACGGGGTTGCCCCAAAGTTGACCCGTCGCCGAAAAATAATCGGGCGGCACACCCGCAACTTTAGTCGGCGTAAGATTTTCGTCCAAAATAAAGTTTTGCGGATTTTTCCAAACGTCACACGAGTCGTAAGCCATATACAAACACAAATCGCCGATAAACTTTATACCCTTCGAGTTTGCATACTTTTTCAACTGCTTCCACTCGTTCCAAAACTCAAATTGAAGCCATTGCCAAAACAAATATTCTTCTTTATCCGTTTTTTTAAGTTTTTTCAGCGCGTCTTCGTCTCTGAATTTATATTCTTTTTGCCACTCGTACCACGGCTTTTGATACTTGGTTTTAAGGGTCATATACAAAGCGTAATCGTTGAATTTACCCTTCCTTAAAAACGCCACAAACTCTTTTCCCGTCGTATCGAACCTTGAATACGCTTTTCTTAAAAGCGCGTATCTGTCAACGTAAAGTTTGCCATAGTCGATTTTTTCGCCCTTTTCTATCGCCGTCATAATTTCTCTGTGCGTCAACAACCTTTTCTCGCACAAAATTTCAACGTCAATAAAATAAGGATTACCCGAATACGAACAACAAGATTGATAAGGCGAATCGGCATACCCCGTTTGCACGAGCGGCAAAAACTGCCAATACGTTTGACCGCTTTTAGACAAAAAGTCAACGAAGTCGTACGCCCTTTTCCCCAACGAACCTATTGCGTATTTTGTCGGCAACGAAAATACCGGCATAATTACACCACACTTTTTTTCCATATGTAAAAAACCTCTTTAGTTTGTTTTTAACTGTTTATTTGTTTTTAACTGTTTAATAATGCCCGACCTTTTAATTAAACGCCTATCCAATTAAATGCCCGACCTTTTAATAATACTCGACTATAACGTCCGTTCCGCTTATTATATCTTCGGTATTAGAAAAAGCGGAAAGTCTTATATAGTCTTTGCCGCCGTCGCCAAACCCCTCCCCGGGAGTAACCACGACGCCCTTACTCAACAGTTCTTCAAAGAAACTCCACGAAGTGTAACCGTTTGGCACTTTTAAAAACACGTAAGGAGCAAAGCCCGTAAAAAATGCGTTTTTTAATCGCAATTTACTTTTTATTATGTCGGCATTATGTATATATTTTTTAATATTTCTGTCAATTTCACTGCAACCGTCTTGCGTAAACACAGCAAGCGCGCCGCGTTGCGTAATATAAGAAACGCCGTTGAAGGACGACTGCAAAAGTCTTTTATAAGCGGAATAAATTTCGCTCAACTTTTTCGGCACTATGGTATATCCGCACCTCACGCCCGTAAATCCCGCGTTTTTTGAAAAGGAATTTACCTCTATCGCGACCTCGTCCGCGCCATCGACGGCGTAAATGCTTTTTATGTTTTTCTCGCCGTAATCGGCGTAAGCGTTGTCAAAAATAATCACCGCGCCGATATCTTTTGCGTAGTCTACCCACGCTTTAAGCCCAAGCATATCATATTGCGCGCCCGTCGGGTTGTTGGGCGAACACAGATAAATCAAATCGACTTTTTCGTTTGGCGGCATAGGCAAAAAATTGTTTTGCTCGTTTCCGTACACGTACTTTATAGTTCTTCCGAAAAGCAAATTTATATCCAAATACGCCGGATACACAGGGTTTTGCAAAAGCACTATGTTATCTTTGCTAAACAGCGTAGACAACCTATACAAATCGGACTTTGCGCCGTCGCCGACGAAAATTTCGTCCGTCTCAACCGCTACTCCGCATCTATTATAATGATTTTTAATGGCTTGTCTCAAAAACAAATAGCCTTGCTCGTCGCCGTAGCCTTTAAATGTGCTTTTATCAGCCATTTCGTCCGAAGCCTTTTTCATCGCGGCAACCACGCATTTCGGCAAGGGCATAGTCACGTCGCCGATACCCATTTTATACAGCGGCGCGTCGGGGTGAAGTTTTTTAAATTCGGCAACCGACTTCGCCGTTTTTGAAAACAAATACTCGCCTTGCAAACAAGAAAATCCGTCTAAAAGTTTCATACTTCGTCACCGCACTCTGCCTCGCAAACGTAAACCGAACTTCCCGTAAGTAAAATGCGTCCGTTTTCATCTTTGGCAAGCATTTTGCCGCCCTCAAACAAAAGCGAAGTTTCGCCGCTTACGTAGCCTTTTTGCAAAGCGCATTTATACACGGCGCACGCGCCGCTCCCGCACGAAAGCGTCCTGCCCGACCCTCTTTCATGCACGTACACCGTCAAATTGCCGTCTTTTTCTACTTTGACAAACTCGACGTTGTAGTCGCTTAAATTTTCTTGTTTAATAAATTTTTCCGCTTGATTAATCAATTTTTGCGGCTTGTCGCAAAACACGACCACATGCAAATTTCCTGCGTCTAAAAAACAAATTTCATATTCCCGTCCGCCGAAAACTACTTTCTTTTCTCCGACGACGGTTACTTTTCCCATATCGGCGGTAAACACGCCGCGCTCGTCGTTACAAAACAAAGTTTTCAGCCGAATTTTGCCGCAGTCGGTGTTTAAAACGTACTCGAATTTTTTTTGCCGTTTAGACAGTAAAAAAGCCGCTCCGCGAATACCGTTGCCGCAAATTTTACCCCGACTGCCGTCGCTGTTGTACATAACAACCGAACCATCGCAGTTGCTAACATTTTCAAGCACGATAAGCCCGTCAGAGCCTATTCCGAAATGCCTGTCCGACACTTTTTTTGATAGCATAGCATAGTCGATTTGAACGTTTGGTTTAAAAAGGTACAAATAATCGTTTCCCGCACTGCAAATTTTAAAAAAACGCATATATCCTCGCAAGATTTCCCCTTGCGACAATTGACAAGCACTTGCATTATTATAACATTTTCGCCGTCAATGTCAAGGGGTTTTTACAAAATTTTAATAATTGTTTATAAAGACCGAAAAAAGATAAAATTTAATAAGTCTTAAAGGCGATTTTTTATTGCTTTTTTGCGCATTTTACGTTGCTAAAACTCAACTTATTTAATTTTTTTCGGCAAATAGACCTTAAGTTTGTTTCTCAAAACATTATATGTGCGCTTTTTAAAAATATTCACAAAATTACACCCTTATTTAAAGACTTTGCAAAATATCTTGGATATGTAAAATTTGCATAACCGTTATGCAATGAAAAAGTGCGACTTTTTGACGACAAATAGCAAAAAAATGTTGATTTTTAGGTCAATAGTTGTTAAAAAATGCGGAAATTTTCAATTAAAATATTGCACTATCTAAAAAAATGTTGTATAATATCGATAGTTAAAATAAATAAATTTTTACGGAGGTATTAAAATGCCATTAGTTACTAGTACAAAGATGTTTAAAAAAGCATATGACGGCGGTTACGCTATCGGCGCATTCAACGTAAACAACATGGAAATCGTTCAAGGTATCACCGAAGCGTGCAAAGAGGAAAAAGCACCCGTAATTTTGCAAGTTTCAAAGGGCGCAAGGGCTTATGCAAACCACACTTACCTTGTTAAACTTGTCGAGGCTGCAGTTATCGAATGCCCCGAAATCCCCATCGTTTTACACCTTGACCACGGTCCGGACTTCGAGACTTGCAAGGCTTGTATCGACGGCGGCTTCACTTCGGTTATGATCGACGGTTCTTCAAAGTCTTTCAAGGACAATATCGAACTCACTAAAAAGGTCGTTGAATACGCTCATGACCACGGCGTTGTTGTCGAAGGCGAACTCGGTACTCTTTCCGGTATCGAAGACGAAGTTGTAGTTGAAGGCGAAGGCTCTTACACGAGACCCGAAGAAGTTGTTGAATTCGTTACGAAAACGGGCGTTGACTCGCTTGCAATTGCAATCGGCACTTCTCACGGCGCATACAAGTTCAAACCCGAACAATGCACTTTAAACGAACAAGGAATACTCGTTCCGCCCACGCTTCGTTTCGACATTTTGAAAGAAGTTTCTAAAAACCTTCCCGGATTCCCCATCGTATTGCACGGCTCTTCGTCCGTTCCTCAAGAATACGTAAAGATGGTAAACCAATACGGCGGACAAATGCCCAACGCTATCGGCGTACCCGAAGAACAACTCCGCGAAGCGGCAAAACTTTCGGTTTGCAAAATCAACATCGACTCCGACCTTCGTTTGGCTATGACGGGTACTATTCGTAAGTTCTTTGCAGAGAACCCCTCTAAGTTCGACCCCAGAGAATATCTTAAACCCGCAAGAGCAAACATTAAAGAACTCGTTAAACATAAACTTGTTGACGTACTCGGCTGCGCAGGCAAAGCACCCGAATGTCTTTAATCTTTAACAAAAACGTTTAATAAAAAATGCGGCGGCGCACTTATGTGCGTCGCTTATTTTTTTGCTTTTAATATTTTAAGTTGTATATTTTGTGTGCGTTTAACATTGCGGTTTTGCTTGTGTTTTGACAGAGTGTTTTACACTGTGCTCTATGGCTGCGGTTTTTATTTATTCTCTCTATGAAGAGTCTTTGCGTGGTGTTTTTTTTATACCTTTCATAGCGTTTTAGTGTGGTGTTCCAATATTACATTATTAGCAATATTTTTGTGCGGTGTTTCAATATCACGTTATAAACGGATTTCATTTTACAATTTGATTATGTTTTAATGCAATGTTTTTATTTATTTTTGTATAACCTTAATTACGTTTTGGCGTAAAATTTTACAAAAACTGTCGATTTTACGCAATACGTATCATGTAAAAGCGGAAAATTATCGCAAAAATCAAACTTTGCATTTTTAATAAATATTTTTTATATCGACAAATTTTATCAACAAAAAACACGGCTCGCCTATACTTTGCAACCCGTGTTTTTTATTATGTTTAAATTTTAATTATTTAGTATTTTCCGTCGTTGTTTTATCGTTTTTCTTTAAGTTTTTGCTTGCGTTTTCCTTTTTCTTTTTTTCGATCGCGGCATAAAGCATTTCTTCCATTCTCTTCATGCAGTCTTTTTGGTCGAACGCGCCCACCATACTTTTATAACGCTTTTTATAGTCGCTTTTAATTTCGGGATTGTCATACCAAAAATCGATCTTTTTAGCCAAATCTTTTATATCGTCTTTTTTAAACAAATTGTTCTCGTCCAAAGCAAAAGCCCTCGTCGCGCTCCTCGGCGAATCATTGATTATCGGCACAAGCCCGCTTACAATTGCTTCAAGGCACGAAATCGCCTCTATTTCGATTTTTGCCGTATGCACGTACAAATCTGCGCCGCGAAGCATTGGCAACAACTCTTCACGAGAGAAAAACTTGAACTCTGCGTCAACGCCTTGCTTTTCGGCCAATTTTTTAAGTTTGTTTTCATACGGTCCAGAGCCTGCAAACACTAATTTTATATTGTCTTTATGTTTACACAGCGGCAACGCTTTAATCAAAAGATATTGCGCCTTTTCTCTGCTGTATCTGCCCGTACAAACAATTGTAAACTTGTCCGAAACGCGCTTTGCCTCGCCGCCTTTGAAAAAACTCTCGTTTACGCCGTTGGAAATGACGACGCCGTCCGTTTTGTCGGTTACTCC
>CAKQKQ010000062.1 GCA_934249265.1 uncultured Clostridia bacterium
GCATGGCTGTGGAAACGCAACGCCCGAATTTACAACAAATACGGCTATTCTATCGTCAAAGTCGAAAAGGAACGCGGCACGATGGACGGTAAGCCCGAAAACAAAAAGTATTTCTTGATGAACTACAAAATTTATCGTAATCGTTTTACAACCGACTGTTTTTCGGATTATTTTAACGACTTGGCAAGCCGAACAAACGTAGGACTTTCGGACTATATCGAATACGCAACGGAAAAAGCGAGCGTGGAAGAACTGAAATCGCAAAACAGTTATTTCATCAACGGTCTTTACCGTAACGAGGAGGTGTGATATGCCATACGGAGAAACAAAAGTCTATTACGACGGCAGTCATTATATCGCAATTCCGCACACGGAAAAGCCGTATAGGAAACGCCCGAAACGAGTCGAACAAGAAATTACGGTTGCGGACGACGGCGAAAAATTAACGCCCGTAGAAGAAAAAACTGATAGTCCGCCCGCTGAAACGAAAACGCAAATCACGCTCGAAGATTTAGCCGAGCAAACGCAAAAATCACAGGAAACGACGGAAGAAAACGAATCGCCGTCAAAGCCCGTAAAAACGGTTAAGACGACGAAAAAGCAAGTCTTTGATAAGTTCTATACCGAGAGTCTGAAACTGCCTAAAACGGCAAGGAAACGCTTTATAACGGAAGGTATGCGACCATTCTTCAAAGATAGCGAAGCGACCGAAAACTACGTTACGCAGAATATGGAACGCAAGTATAAAAATCTCGTTGCAAGACGGGTTCGGCTCGTAAGAAAAGTCAATCTTCAATCTTTCAACTATTTCGTAACGCTGACGTATAACGACGCCATTCATACCGAAGCGACGTTCAGAAAGAAACTGCGGACTACGCTCGGGCATTTGTGCAACAGAAAAGGCTGGAAATACGTCGGCGTTTGGGAACGAAGCCCACAAAAGCAGCGACTACACTTTCACGGTATATTTTATATTCCCGACGTTGCCGCGCTCGGAAAATTGACCGACGTTGAAAGTTACAGTTTTTCCGAACGTAAAAGACAAATTACAAAGCAAAGCGAATACTTTAATTTACATTTCGGACGTAACGACTTCCGCCCGATTGATAATAAAACGCATATCGGCGAAGCGGTAGCCTATATTCTCAAATACATTGAGAAAAGCGGCGAAAAGATAGTCTATTCCCGCGGACTGCCGCAATACTTCATATCCGATATTATGGACGACGATATTGCCGGGCGTATAGGGATAGAAGATAAAAAACTGCTACTGTTCGACGACTTTGTATGCTGGGACGAAGGCTGCTATATGGGCGAAGTGAGCAAAGAAGTAATAGCACAAATGCGCAAAAGTAATTAAGCGAAAATCCGCACCTGCAAATACGGGCTAAAAACGAAAAAATGCCGTAACCGAAAAACAGCGGTGATTCGCCAAGCGGGTTAGCGGCGAACACCGCTTTCGTTTTCCGTTATTTCGGTCGGTTCGGTTAAGTTTAGGCGTGGCTTGTCTTCGGCGAGGCGCAGCCGAGCCGACTTGTATCAAGACAAGCCACGCCTAATTGCCAACGTCGCAAAATCCTTGCGAGTTTGAATATAAAAGCGTTTCAGTTTTATACCTTGTCAAGCCGTTGATTTTTGACGTGAAAAATGGTATAATAACAGTATTCAAAATTAGTAAAAAAGAGACGATGAAAAATGCAAATTCGACAATATAAAAGTTCCGACTGCAAACAGTTGGCAGAATTGTTTTATCAGACGGTTCATAATATAAATTCAAAAGATTATTCTGAAGAACAAGTGAATGCTTGGGCTACGGGCAATGTAGATTTGCAAGAATGGAATAAATCATTCTTAAACCATTACACGGTCGTGGCAGTAAAAAACGATATAATTGTCGGGTTTGGCGACATCGACGAATCAGGATATTTAGATAGGCTTTACGTGCATAAGGATTATCAAAGGCAAGGTATAGCGTCTGCAATTTGTGATGAATTGGAATGTTCGGTAAATGATAATAAAATCACAACGCACGCGTCAATTACGGCGAAACCGTTTTTTCTTAATCGGGGTTATCACATAATAAAAGAACAGAAAGTATTTAGGCAAGGTGTTTCTTTAACAAACTATATAATGGTGAAATAATAGGATTTTTCATTCCGGGTGTAATCGGCATAAAAAAAGGGAGCGTTAAAACTCCCTTTCATTGCCGTTTTATTTAGTTGCTCGGCGTATAAAATTTGCCGTTTACTTCGACTTTGCCGTTTGCAATCGTCGGCTTACCGGTGGCGCAGGCACGAAGCAGTATTTTGTTTGCGCGAAAAGTATCGTCTTTCCCGATATTGCCGTCATCAAAGGTTTCGCCGTTTCCGACAGCCAAGACTTTGAAGCCCTTTTGAACCATAAACGACGAGAACTGCCAGAGTTTCTCGAACATACCGTAAGAGTCCATTATGACGGACACGTTCTTTTCGGGGTGATACGCGGTAATTCTGAAATAGTTTTGCATAGTTATAATCTCCTTTGCGGTTATGCCGCTAATTGTTTAATCTTTCTGTTGGCGTAAGGAAGCCATTTCTTATGGACGAACTCTATTACGCCGTCGTCGGGTTTGCTGTCATGGTCGCCGTAACATTGAAGAACTCGTTTTTGTTTCGGCGAATACTCAATCGTAACGAAAGGAACGTCTGGTTGCTCTTTCGTGCGGATAAAGAATATAAGCGATTCTTCTCTTGCAAATTTTTGGTCGTAACCCATACGCCCCACGCAATGATGAAGTAACTCGCCTTCGCGTATAAGGTCGGACGGATTTTGCGCGATAATTGCTATATAGACCGACTTTTTATCATATTCAAGCCCAAAATATTTGCTTGCAACGGCAGCGAATTTCTCATAAAGTGCTTTGCGTTCCTGCTCATCTTTCAATGCTTTTGCGGTGTTGTATTCGTCGATACGGATATCGTGCCAACGTTTGAAGTCGTGGGGATAGCGGTTCTTATCCATACGCATATCAAGACCGAGATAGTTACACGCCTTAAAGTAGTCGTTATAGGAATAAACGCTTATTTGTTGTTTTTCGAGATACGCAACAAATTTTTCAATATCGTCTTTGAAGAACGTTCGCAGTTCGGATATGCCCACGGCTTTTTTCAACGCCTGCCGATTTTTGCGTATGGTTTGCAGTCCCGCAAGCGGTTTGTCTATTCTGAACGAACGCATAATGACGTCAACATAATACTCGTCTTTGCTTAATTCCGCGCGGTTTCTCATAAGCCATTTTGCAAAGCGTTTGTTGTTGCCGACTTTTTGCAAAATCTGCGTTGAAAAGGCGTAGCCGTCAAGTCCCGCTTTCATAAGGTATTCGATTTGCGGATATTTCTCGTAAAAGCGTAGATATTTCAGAACGTCAACGCCCTTGTAAAGGTTTACGGCGGAATACTTATATTTCGGGAATTTGTCTAAATACTCGCGATTAACGACAGGGGCGAACGGATCGAAATACTTATCGTCGGCACAACCCCATTCGGTATCTTCATACCAACGCGGAGAGTTTTGCGCTCCTTGTTCATACCAGCCGACCTGATACCCCGAAATATAGTAAAACACCATATCTTTGACGAAACATTTATCCGAGTTCAGACCATGAACGGCGACTTGTTTATACATCCATTGCTTGTATCTCGTTCTTACGGCTACGGTTACTTTGACGAGTTCGCCGTCGTTTTTCGTAAGATAGGAATAAAAACGGGTTCTGCCGGGAAGGCATACGTGATTTTCTTCGTCGGCTTTTTTGATACGAGCAAATATATACTTGGGAATAGGTTTTATTTTCTCTTGTTTCATAGTTACACCCCCACGATAAAGACGTCGCCGAGTATCTCTTCGAGTTTGCATACGGCGGTAGGTTCAAAGCCTTTGGCAAGTTCTTTTTCTGCCGCGAGAATGTCGTCGGGTTCTTCAATATCTCCGTCGAACAAACGCATTTCTTCTTCGGATAATATTTCGCCAGTATCTAAGTCTATATGTCGATTAACGGCAGTTTCGACGCGTTCAATGAATTGTTTTTCGTTGTCGTTTTCGACGATATACAGGTCGTGATATTTTACGATTTTCGCGAAGTAATTTTCAGCGGCGTGGTAAGGAAAACCGACCATCGGAATACGCTCTTTTAATCCCACATCGCGGCTTGTAATGGTAAGGTCGAGTTCGTTACCGAGAAGCACGGCATTATCGCCTAAAACTTCGTAGAAATCGCCTAAACGATATGCTACGATTGCCGTCGGGTGTTCTGACTGATACGCCGTGTATTTTTGATACGTCGGATTGCCTTTTTCGCGTTGTTCTTCTTCGGCAACCTGTCGCATTGCGTCGAGTTTTTCTTCTTCGGTAAAAGTTTCGTCATCTGTATCAGTTTCGGCGGTTAAAGTATCCGTTTTGGTATCTTTAACTTCGGTATCGTCGATTTTATCGAAGATAGAAAACTGTAAATTCTGCGGTTTCGGCGGTTGCGGTTTTACCGTTGCAGGCTTTGTTGTAGCAACCTTTTTCGGCGCGGGTTTATATTCTTCGCCGTCTATGGTGTAAAGCGTGCCTTCGATTGAATCTTCTTCAAAAAAGTGGATTGCCCAGCCATAAACCGTATCGTCGTCAACGCACGTTTCTTGTTCGCCTTTTTCGGCAAATTGTCGCGATTCTTTACCGGCGTATCTCATAAAGTCTGCAAGCGTTTTCTTGTTCAACAAAGGGTGTCCGTCTTTCTCAAACGGCGTGCCGTTATTTATCTTGTCGGCAAGGGTTTCGCTTACGTTTTCTTGCAAATATTTAAGGACTTTTTCTTGTTGCCGATTTGTAGCCGTCAAATTGAGTTTAATCATTGTTTTTACACTCCTTTTCGAGTATTTCTAATATTTGTTTTTCTTCGTATCCGACCGAGCAAAGCCAGATAATCGTTGCAAGCGTTTCAAGGCTCGCTCCTTGTTTGTTTCGCTCAAACAATTTTTCGTATTGCGTGCAATCGCCGCTTGTAAACCATTGATATTTGTTGCAAAGGCGATATAGGGTTTCTGTTGAAATTTTCATATTTATATGCTCCTTAAAACGGTAAATCTTCGAGTAAATCGGCAGCCGTGCCTTCCAAATCGTCAAGCGTTGTATAGTTGTTAAACCCGCCGCGATAGTCTTGTTCGTCTTTCGCCGTGCGGATAAGTATGTGGTTATACCATTCGTTTGAAAAGTAGCGAACGTCGGATATGGAAACATAAACGCATTTGTTTTCCGCACTCTTTATAAAAGCCGAAAAGCAATAGTGATTTCTACCGACGTTTACAAGTTGCCAGTGGTTATCTCTACACATTGTTTTTAAGAAATTTATGTATTTGGTCTGAAACGATTTGTAGTCGTCGCCCGTGTAACAACCGGACGAAAACTCGTAACCTACGTATTTTTTCAAGTCTTTGATATTAGCCATAGTGATTATCTCCTTAGAATAATTTTGAAATTTTGATACGTTTATACTGCAAGCCGTTGTCGTGTCTGAATTTGCTTACAGCCTGTTTGAGCGAATAGAATACATACGATTGCGTAACGTGCGTTTCGTCGTCGTAATAGTCGAAAACGAGCGTGCCGTATTGATTGTAGTGATAGAAAATGTATCTCATTGTTTAACTCTCCCATAAACGTCGTCGGCGTAAAACTGACAAACAAACCAATTAAAAAGAGCGTGACATTTCACGCCCTTGTAGTCCACTATGTAATCGTTATCGCCAACTTTTTCGAGTATCGTTATTTCGGCAAGTCCGCCGTTTAGCGAGTTTATATGTGCCATTGCTTTATACTCTTTCATATTTCACCTCACGCCACACGTTTAATTCCGCCGCCGAACGAGCAGACGCCTATTGTGCCGAACTCCGAGCAGCAATCGTCGGTTTTGTTCCAGACGTAGGCGTAAGCATAGAACGTTCTGCCTTGCTTATACAGCATTTCGTCCCATTCTTCCTCGTAGTCGGATATGTAGAGAAAGTCGTAACATTCGCCAAATTCGGTGTATTCGTGTGTAACGGCATATACAAGAACGTTGTATTGTTCTTCAAATTCTTTGATTTTAGCCGTCAATTCAGGTTCTTGATAAGCCCAGTAACCGCCGAAGCATTCAAAGAAGCAAACGTCTGTTTTTTCCTTAAAGCCTTTGATATACGGCTTATAAATGTCTAATTTTTGCATAAGTTCGATTGCTTTTTGTTTCTTATTTTCAATAGTGATATTCATAGTAAAAACTCCTTTTATGTTTAATAAATTTCAATAAGTCCGTCGCTGTATTCGGACAGCGTTTCTTCGCCGCAGTATCTTCCGTAGCGTTCAAGGTCGATAAAGTCGATTATGTGTTCGGGTATTTCATAGCCGCAACAGTCAAGCATTTCTTTGCCGTAATCTTCCCACGAATAGCCGCTCCAAAGATTGATACAATCGTCCCAGCGGTCGCCGTGCGAGTTGACTTTTTCTTCAAAATCGTCATAGCAACGCACTTCAAGGAAAGCGCAGAATACTTTGTATTTGTAATCGTCATCCAAAACGCCTGACTCTTTCAACGTATTGAATAACGTTTCGGGATTGACGTAATCCCAGTTTACAGAACGGTCTTCGATACCTTCGACGTCCTGTATAAACAGTTCTTCGTCTATGCCGTCAAGTTCAAAGCCTTCTTTTTTAAGTTCTTCTACGATTTCGTTCCATTCGTTATAATCCGAAAGGTCAAGCCATTTCGAGCCTAACGCTCTTTCGTTGCATTCGTTATAACTGCCCCAAGAGCCGATAACAATACTAATATTTCCTTTCATATCACATCACCTCAAAATCTTCGATATAAATTTTGTCGTACATACAGCCGTATTCAAAATATTTGCCGTTTTCGTCTGCGTATAAGTCGTAGGTCAGAACACTAATTCTGCCGCGATTCGTAACTGCAAGTTGAACTTCTTTTTCAGTCGCATATACGATATTGAAAGTTATATAAGTTTCACCGTCAAAGTGTTGATATTCAGCCATTTTCTTGCTCCTTATACCGTTTTATACCATACCGAATATTCGACTTCGATATCTCTTCCGTCGTATTCGTAATACATTGTTATGTAACCTTTGAACTCGTTTTCTTTTCCGATTATCGGGTGGCAATTCTTTTCGACGTCATCGAAAGCACGTGTATAACGCTTACCGTTTTTAGAAACGCATTTGCAGAACAACGTTCCTTCGTCGTTAAGAAATCCGAGACCGGAAATCTTTTCGTCAAAGTTTCCTTTAACTTTTCTGATTGAATAAACTACTTTTTTCATTTGGATTTTACCTCCGATTTATTTTTCGCCTTTCGGCATAAACGGGGTAGCACCGGAAAAAGCAAATGTCCCTACGAGTTAAAGTCGCAATCCCGGAAGTCAACGAAAAGGACAAAATTGTTGCGTAAATGAAAAAAGAGCCAAACTCGAAGTTGAGTCTAACTCTTGGTATTATTAAAGTTTTCAGCGACAATTTTTCCCGTTGACTTCCGATTTTTACTGTGCTACAACGAAAATGACGAAAGGCGATAAATCGGAGCAATATCTTTGGAGTAAAGGCTTTTGAAAAAGTTGTTTTACGGTTTTTCATAGCAAGCACCTGCTTTCAGGGCATAGAAAAAGCCGAGCGATTAAACGCCCGGCTGATTCTTCTTTTTGCCGTCTAAATCGACTTTTATGCCGAAATATTCGTTAGAAAAGAATAATACGAACCCCGATTTTGTTTCGGTGTTCGTATTATTCACTAATGGCGGAGTGTGAGGGATTCGAACCCCCGTGGGCGTTAACCCAAACGGTTTTCAAGACCGCCTCGTTGTGACCGCTTCGATAACACTCCATGTTTATATAAATCACTTATTCCTCTTTCGTCAACTCTTTTAAATTACGACTCTGCCGAAATTTAATCGGATTTAGCACCTTTTTCAATTACCAAATACAAACTCTCTTTTGTCTAATAGCGATTTAAAGACGCCTTATTCAAAAATTTTACGGTTTGTGTGTTACAATTCGGGACGTAATGCCTACCCTTTTGCCGTTTAAATAAACCGCCGAGTAGCAAGCGAAAAACGTGTGCGTGATTTAACTTACTCAACAATTATAGTATATTTTACTTAATTTTGCAAGTGTTTTACTGTTTTTGTGTAAATTTTTTGCCTTTTATTGCTAAAATTATTTTTATGTGCTATTATATCCCTATAAACTAAACGATTTAAGGTAAATTATGAATAAAAAAGCAAATTGTTCTGCGGCTGAAAATAACAACTCGCCGAAAGAAAATAACAACGTGACGGTGAAAAACGATTTTTCATCGGAAAAAGGTGGCAACACAACACAAACAGCCGACTCCGCAAAAAAGAAAACACCCAAAGTTGACGGCGTTTTTAATTTTTTAAACGACTTTTTCGGGAAATATTGGCCGTATTTGGTTATTCCTATATTAATTATACCAATGTTCTTTTGGACGTTGCGCTACTGCCAAGTCTACCCGTTTAACCCCGACAAAACCATGTCAAACTACGACTTGCTCGCCCAAATTTGCCCGTTTATCGAGCATTTTTACGACGTAATAAGCGGTAAATCGTCGCTGTTTTACACTACGTCTATTGCGGGCGGCGTAGATTTGTTTCAAACGCTTGCTTACAGCGTAATCAGCCCTTTCAATTGGATATTTTTGCTTTTCGGGCACGGTAACGTGTATTACGGCATAAGTTTCGTTTTGCCGCTAAAATTGGCGTGCATTGCCGAATCGGCGTTGTTTTTTATTAAAAAATCGCATAAAAACGTGCCGAATTTGTTTGCCGTGGTGCTGTCGATTTTGTACGCTTACTGCGGTTACACTTTCACCGCCAACACATTTATAGATTGGCTCGACTTTTTGATATATCTGCCTTTTGTGGTAAGCGGATTTTTGACTCTTATAAACGAAGGCAAATACTTAAAATTCGTCGTTTTTGAAGCGTGTATGCTTTACACTTGCTTCTCTATCGCGTGTTTTTCACTGCTTTTGATGTATTTGATTATGACTTTATACGTCGTAATCGTCACGCCGAGAGAAACGCTTAAATTAAAACTCACCGATATGGCGGTCGCACTTTTAACAACCGTTTTGGTTGCCGCTCCGCTGCTCGTTCCCGTGTTTATTTCGTACCTTAAATGCGGAAGAAACATTGGTCTGTTTTCCGAAATTTTTAAATCGCTCAATTTGAATGCGATTACCATAAAATCGACTTATATCATTGCGGAAGGCTTGCTCGTCTTTTGTACTATATTGTACTTTATTAAAAACGGACTTAAATCGCCCGTAAACAAATTTTTGCTGTATGCGGGACTAATCGTATTCGCACCCGTGTTTATCGACGAAATTTGCTTACTTTTAAACGGCGGTTCGTATTACAGTTACGCTTTGAGATTCGGCTTTTTATCATCGTTTTACACATTCTATTTGAGCGTAAAACTCTTCGACGACCCAAAAATTTACGAAAAATATCCCGACCTTCCGTTAATCGCACCAAGCAAACAGCCCCAAGCGGTTTTGACAGACTTGGCGCAAGGTAAAATAAGCAATAAAACGACAAGCAATAAATCTAACAACCAAGCCGCTCGCGCTTCTTCCGTTGCGATTAAAAACAGCGATAATTCCCTGTCGTTTTTCGAGAAAAACAAAGGGATAATCGGTGCGGTTATTTCAGCCGTTATCGCAATTGCGGCGGTGTTTACGTTGGTGCATTTTTACCGTAAAATCGACTCGAACGCTTGGCAAAACAAAAAATGGTACACAAAAGATTTCGACGCCGTTTTCGTACATTCGCTCGGCGGTTTCGTAGAAGTATTTTCCTTAGTAGCGGCAGTTTTTGCGGCGTGTTTAGCCTTTTTATTGCTCATAAAATTCAAAATCGTGGGCATAAAATTGTCTGCTTGTTTTATGGCTGGAATAATCGCCGTGCAAATTTGCATTTTCAATTCGTTTTTAATCACGGGCAACTTGTTTACCCCCACGAGATACAGACAATTCGAGACGATAAAAACTCAACTCGATAAAATCGACAACAGCGATTACCGAGTAAAAGATTATCAAAAATACCTTTCAAACAATGCCCCACTCACGATAGGCACAAATTCGTTCAGCATTTTCTCGTCGAACGTTGACGAAAGAAACTTTACCGCGACGAGGTTTTTCGGATATTTCGGAAACAACAACACTTCGGTATCGTCCGCGTCGGCTTCGGCAAACTACCCTCAACCAATGATTTTTGCCGACTGCATAATGGGTTATAAATACTACGTGGTAAACAATTCCAAAGCAAAAGACCTCGACAAATTCCCCTATTTAAGCAAACTCGATATAAAGACTAATTATTACGTCGTGTATAAAAATCGCGCCGTGTTTCCTAACGCGATCGTCACCGCAAGTCCGATAAACGAAAGCGGAACGTGGGCACAAAAATACGAGGCTTTATACAAACTTTACGGCGGTAGCGGAGATTATTTTGAAGAAGATACCCTCGACAAAGTGACTTTTGACCAAAACTCCGGACTTTATAAACTGCAAATATTTAAAAACGACGGCGGTTGGGTATTTTTAGAGTGTAATTTCCCTGAAGAATACGACGTTTACATTTCAAATCGAGCGGACTCAAAAGTGTTCGACGAGTATAAAGCGAAGGCAAACGACGGCATAAATATCGTTTCGCACAACCCCTCTACCGCGGTATTTCTTAAAAATTATTCAAACGTCGAAATTGACGTAACCACGATAAACAAATACGTAAAAGTAAAATATTTATCGGACATGAACGTCGCGCACAAAATGATTATTTTGTCGGAAACGGCGGAGAAAAACGCGGGCAAATTGAAACTTTCCGCGGGAAGGTTCGAGATTAAAGCCAACGCGAAAACAAGCGGCGAATATTTGTTTTTAAACTACGTTGCTTTAGACGGACACCAAGCGTACGTTAACGGCAAAAAAGTGCAAATGAAAAAGAATTTCCTCAATTTTATGGAAATTCCGCTTGAAGAAGGCGAAAACACGGTTGTGATTACCTATAAATCGCCTTACGTAAAATACTTTTTCATAGTGCTTGTTCTTTCGATTTTAGCCGTTGCGGGCATTTACCTTTTAAGAAAAAAGACTTGCGTATTGACTAAACTTTCAACCGTCATTTCGGCGGCGGCAATAATTTTGTGGGTTGCGATATTTGCTTTCGGAATACTCTTCCCGAGCGGCGTATTCTTGGCAAAACTGTTTAAAATAATTTAATTGCGTAATACAATTAAAAACAACTTAACATTTAATGCAATTTAGTGTTTAATGCAAAATTTTATATTGCGGCGGTGCGCTTTTGCGTGCCGCCTTTTAATTTGTTTTATTGCGGTTTTGTCGTCGGTTTACTTTTTATATATCAATTTACCTAATTTAAAGCGGAGAATTGCCGTTTAAAAGCGACAAATCGTTTATTTGTCAGCAAATACGTAAAACGCACAATAAAGCGTAAAGTGCGCAAATTTAGCCCTTAAGACATATAAAAAGCCGTAGGCGTTGTACCTACGGCTTATATCAATTAAAAACAGATTATGCGTTTTCTTCTTGAGCGGGTTCGGTTGCGTCCGTTGCGGCAACTTCTTGAGTTGCTTGTTCTTCAACGGCTGCGGTTTGTTTTCTTGCACGCTCTCTCTTCTTTGCTTTTTGCTCTTCGAGTCTTTGTTGTTTTTCTTCTACCAACGAGTTGTATTTAAGGTCAACCGTCTCTAAAGCGAGTTGCAAATAAGCGTCGTTTTCGATACGAATTACGGTCGGCTTTTCCTTAATAGGAGCGTCTTGCTCTTTCATATACTTCTTGAAGTTGGAATCGATAAGAAGGAATACAGCCTCGACAGCGTCTCTTCTGATAGTGATACGAACAAGTCTTTCTTTACCGTATTTAACAGTGATGTGACCCTTTGCTTCGATCGCCCTTGCGTCTTCTTTACTGCAAGCGTATTCTTTAATCTTGTCAAAATAACCCTTT
>CAKQKQ010000063.1 GCA_934249265.1 uncultured Clostridia bacterium
TCTTACACTATGAGTTTTTTACCCGCCTTGTTTCTCTTTTTCAACCCGACTCGCACTCCCCCTATTCATTATTATATATATAAGATGTACCGCATTGTTTTTTATAGTGAACGGGTAAATTTTGCGAGTAATGTTTTAATTAATTAAATAAAAAACGGCAAAATAAAAATCCGACGAGTGCAAAAAGCAAACGTTCGGATTTAATTCAGATTTAATAATGATGCTAATTTAATTTGTTTTTATAAAAATATGGCGTAAAAACACATAGATTACTTTAAAATAAAATTACACACCCAATGGCATGCTATACCCCAACCGCCACGCCGCACGCCTCGCATACACGCGTATATATATTATATAATGATAAGCAAAGCCGCCAGACGATAGCAAGCAATGACACAGATAAATTAAAACAACCTTATTGGGTAATTTAGATAAAACTTACTCGTTTTCGTTGAGCGGGTCACCCCAGATATCGAGACCTTTGGCGAAATTTCGTTTTGCCTCGGCAATGCTTACGCCATTGATATCTTCCTCGTCGTTTTCGTCCATTTCGTCTTCGCAACCGAGAGTTATCCAATCGCACACGGGACAAGAATCCATGAGTTCTTGACCTAAATATTCAGTTCCGCAAATGTAACATTTGATTTTACTTTTCATATTTTTCTCCTTAAAACCACCCTTTTAATTACTCAACTCAACGCATATTAAACATATAAATCGTTAAAAATCTGTCAATTTTACGCAATACGTGCGCTGTAAAAGCGAAAAATTTAGAAAATCGCTTTTTCGATTACGCCGCCGCCGATGCACTTATCCTCATAATAAAACACGCAATATTGCCCCTCGGTAATCGCCCTTTGTTTTTCGTCGAAATCGACCCTTATTCCCTTTTCGTCGATATGCACAGTAACGCCTTGTTCGGGTTGACGATAGCGGAATTTTGCCGTGCAACGGAAGTCGTTTCCTTGAGGTTTACCCGGCATCCAATTGCACTCGTTCATTAATAAACCCTTTGAATAAAGCCTATCTTCTTCGCCATGAGCGACATATAAAACATTATTTTTAATGTCTTTTTCGATGACGAACCATCTACCGTCACCCTCGCCTTTTTGCCCGCCGATATCGAGTCCTTTGCGCTGACCTATCGTGTAATACATAAGCCCGAGATGCTTGCCGAGAACTTTGCCGTCGTAAGTTTTTATATCGCCTTGCTTGGCGGGAATGTAATTCATCAAAAATTTGCGGAAATTGCGTTCGCCGATAAAACAAATGCCCGTGGAGTCCTTCTTTTTAGCAGTGGACAAGCCGTTTTCTTCGGCAATTTTACGCACTTCGGACTTGTCGAGTTTTCCGAGAGGAAACAAAACGTTTGCAAGTTGCTTTTGAGATAATTGATTTAAAAAGTAGGTCTGGTCTTTGTTTGTGTCGGCTGCCTTTAATAAATAATGAACGTCGCCGTCGTGCAAAATGTCACAATAGTGCCCCGTGGCGATATAGTCTGCGCCCAACTTTTTTGCATACTCCAAAAACGGACCGAATTTTATCTCTCTGTTGCACAAAACGTCGGGGTTGGGCGTTCTGCCTTTTTTGTATTCGTCGAGAAAGTAAGAAAACACCCTATCCATATATTCTTTTGCGAAGTTGACCGAATAATACGGCACGTCTAAAAGAGACGCAACCCTTCTTACGTCGGCATAATCTTCTTCGGCGGTGCATGCACCCGACTCGTCGCTTTCTTCCCAATTTTGCATAAACAGCCCTATTACGTTGTATCCTTGTTCTTTAAGCAACAAAGTCGCGACCGAACTGTCAACGCCGCCGCTCATTCCGACGACAACCGTCTTCTTTTCCATTTTTACCTCTACGTTTGTTTTATAGATTTTATTATATATTTATCTGCAAAATAAGTCAAGATTTATAAGGAAATGTAATTGCAAAAATAACTTATGTGTGGTAAAATAACAATATAAAAAGTTTTGATTAAAAACAAGTAAAGTAAGACGAAAGTATTTTTAGATAAATTCGACGCGTTTTTAACAACTCACAAAAGCCGTCCAAAAACGCTCGCATATACGTGCAAACGCTTGCAATTTTTATATAACTAAATGTCAAAATCGCCGTTTTTACGCAATACGTACGCTGTAAACAACACAAAAACGTTGATTTGACAAAGTTTAAGTAATCCTAAAATTAAAAGCAAACACATCAACACAAACAGCACAAAACGTTGACTTAATAAGTCTTACACAAACCGAAAATTAAGACAAAATAAACAACCTTATAATATATACGCACCCGTAGTCTAATTGGATAAAATATCGGCCTCCGACGCCGTTGTTCCGAGTTCGAGCCTCGGCGGATGCACCATAAACCACTCTGCCGAGTGGTTTTTATATTGCGATTATTTTGCTATATATATTACCGTTCGCCCACATAACCAGATTTTCGCTCACGTAGTCCACATATTGCGTTAGTACATACAATATGCGTTAGTACGCACAATAAAAATCTCACAATAAACATACACAATAATCATTTCACAACAAGCATAATATCAAGAAAAATAAAAAGGGGTTGATTTATTTTGCTTTACGTGATATAATCAAACGGTAAGGAACATAATTAAAATAAGCGAAAACGCAAACAACATAAATGCGCGAAAAGCATAAGACAACAAACAAAAACACATAACAACAAAACACAAAAAAATCGAAAATGTAAAGTGTTTTACCGAAAGGAGGACAAAATGAAATACGACGTCATTATAATAGGTGCAGGTCCAGGCGGAATTTTCACCGCTTACGAACTTAAAAAACTTCAACCGTTTTTAAAAATTGCGGTTTTTGAAAGCGGACACTCGCTCGATAAGCGCAAATGTCCTATTGACGGAAATAAAATTAAGTCGTGCATTAACTGCAAATGTTGCTCTATAATGAGCGGGTTTGGCGGCGCGGGTGCGTTTTCGGACGGAAAATACAACATAACCAACGATTTCGGCGGAACTTTATATGAATATATAGGCAAAAACGAGGCTTTGTCCTTAATGAAATACGTTGACGAAATAAACCTTTCTTACGGCGGCGACGGGACTAAACTTTACACCACCGCCGGCAGTAAGTTTAAAAAACTTTGCACTCAAAACGGTTTACACCTTTTAAACGCTTCGGTAAGGCATCTCGGCACGGACAAAAATTATATCGTGCTTGAAAATTTGTATGCTTTGCTTAAAAATCAAGTGGACTTTTTCTTCGACTGCCCCGTAGAACACATTACGCCGATCGACGACGGATATGAAATTTCTTGCAAAAAAGGCACGTTTACGGGCAGAAAGTGCGTAATTTCGGTGGGAAGAAGCGGCAGTAAGTGGATGGAGAAAGTTTGCGAAGAGTTAAATATCCCCACAAAATCGAACAGAGTGGATATCGGCGTGCGCGTGGAATTGCCCGCAGAGGTGTTTTCGCACCTTACCGACGAATTGTATGAAAGCAAAATCGTGTATCGCACGCAAAAATACGGCGATTTGGTGCGCACATTCTGCATGAACCCCAAGGGCGAAGTGGTAAACGAAAACACTAACGGCATTATTACCGTAAACGGGCACAGTTTTGAAGACCCCGCAAAGCAAACCGAAAACACAAATTTCGCGCTTTTGGTTTCAAAACATTTCTCCGAACCTTTCCACGATTCTAATGGTTACGGCGAGTCTATTGCAAGGCTTAGCAACATGCTTGGCGGCGGCGTGCTTTTGCAGAGATTCGGCGATTTGATTAAAGGTCAACGCTCTACTCAATCGAGAATTGACGAATCGTTTATTCAACCCACACTAAACGCAACCCCGGGAGATTTAAGCCTTGTTCTGCCTAAGCGAATACTCGACGGCATAATAGAAATGATTTACGCGCTCGACAAAATCGCCCCTGGAACGGCCAACGAGGAGACGCTTTTGTACGGCGTTGAAGTAAAATTCTACAATATGGAAGTAGAAGTGAAAGAAAATTTGGAAACGCACCACCCCGGTTTGTACGTCATAGGTGACGGCAGCGGAATAACGCACTCGTTGTCTCACGCGTCGGCGAGCGGCGTATTCGTCGCAAGAGATCTCGTAAAAACAGATTTTTAAAGAATATTTATACAACAAAACCCCCGCCTACACAAAAGATGTAGGCGGGGGTTTTAAATTGTTTTAATATTTACTTTGTTGAGCAGTTTGTTTGTTTTTTACGACAATTCGTTATCTATAAGCGTATTTTCTGTAATTTTTAAATTTGTTTCTGTTTTAGCGTTGTCTTTTTGTGGATTATTTACAATTTTTGATATCCCGATAATACACAACATAATCCCTATTATAAAAAGCAAATACCCCATACAAGTTGTAAGTATTTTAGAAATGGTTTCTATGTTGCAATTCAAATAATAGACGTTATTCGCAGCCTCTGCCGCCGCTTGTTGAATTCCCGTATACGCATCGCCACCGTAAATGTATTTTACAGCAAGACTTCCATACGCATACAACGAATCGTCACACCAACACAGCACAGCAAATACAATTGCTAAAACCCCTATTAAAACCACACCTATACTTAATATCAAATTTTTTTTACTATATTGTTTGTTCATTTTTTTACCCTCCTTTAATAAAATTAAATTTTATTTTACGTTTTGACAAATAACCATAAATTTTGCCCATATACAAATTTTATGGTCACTTAATTAACAACTACAATTTTTCATTAATAAAATACACCTAAAATAGCAATTTTAAACTGCTCAAAAATTTCGCCCTCTATAAAACCCCTCCAAGTCATTTTGTATATTTATTTTATTACACCAATTGGTGTAAAGTCAAGTAAAATACACCATTTGGAGTAAAATAGTATTATGAAAAACAATTTCACTATCACATTTGCTCAAAATTTAAGGCTATTAATCGGAGAAATGAGCGTTTCTGAGTTTGCGCGAAAGGTTGACATCCCTCAACAAACCATCTCGAGATATTTACTTTGTCAACGGGAAATTACTTTAACCAACCTTTGCAAAATCGCTGATTATTTTGATGAAGATATTGATTTTTTAATCGGAAGAAAAGAGTAATCGATATTTTCGTTTTACAACTGTTGAAACTTCTGTTTTAAATTTAATTATACATTAAGCCTACTACCCCGACTTTTGGAGCAGTAGGCGTTTTTTATTACAAAATTTTTAGTTTCGCGATTTTTATAAATTTTTAACATGTAGTTTTCATATACCACTCTCATTTTATTGTTGCGCAATAATTTTTAAAGGCTATATTAATAAAGTATAAGTATTATTAAAAATTTAATATTGACAAAAACCAAATTTAGTATTATAATAACTTAAAACATAATAGGGGTGTATGGGATTTTGTTTTATGCCCTTAAAATGGTTAAATCGTTAAATTATTGCGTGTCGCGGAAAACGAGTGTATCGCCAAAGTTGGCTTTGGGTGCGTTTTGCGTTTTTGCGACATAGGAGTATATCATGATAGAAGAAATTCTCAACTCTATAAGACAAGCGGAGGAAAAAGCCGAACAAATCAAACTCGACGCCGACAAACAAGCGGAAGAAATACTTTTTAACGCCGGCGAAGAGGCGGAAAAAATTTCTGCCGACTTAAAAAACGCCGCAGCCGAGTACCGTTTGAACAAGCAAGCGCAAATTAAGCAGCAGGCTGAAAAGGATTATAAAGATATCTTTTCTGACGGAGAAAAACAGTCTGCCGACTTAAAAGCAAGTTTGGGCAAAAAAACCGCCGATATAGGGGACGAACTTTTCGGGAGGTTGTTAAATGGCGATTGTTAAGATGTTGAAAATGCGCCTTATCGGCGTAAACGTTGAGGAAGACGCTCTCCTCGACGCCCTTCAACGGACTGCTTGCGTGCATATAAACACGCCCGAAAATGTGGAAGACGGAGTAAACGATGAACAACTTACTTCCGTAAAACAAAAGCGGGAAAGGCTTGCTTATTGCACCGATTTTTTAACGACGAGGTTGAAAGAATACGCTTCCATTCACAGCGACGCGAAAATCGATTTATACAATTCGTTCGACGTGAGTTATGCGGAATTTATAAACGAGTCGGAAAGAGAAAAAGCAGTCGAGCCGGTGCTTGGGCGTATCGAGCAAATAATGCAAAATTTGCTTGACAACAAGGCGACGAGGGCGAAACTCGAGGCGGAAACAAATCTTCATAAACCTTATTTAAACCTTGAAGAAAAGTTTTCCGCATTTAAAGACACGGCTTACTCTTTTGTAAAACTCGGGCTTGTCCCAGCGAAGAACGTTGACGAACTTTTGACGTTTTCGGAGCAAACGGGTGCTGTAGAAACGGTAATTTTGGGCGACAGCGATTCAAATAAAATCGTTTCGGTGGTTTTCCATAAATCGCTTTTAAACGAGGTAAACGCAAAACTTTATTCGCTTGCTTTTATCCCTTGTCCGTTTGCATACGACTACACGGCAAAGGAAAAAATAGAAAGCATTAAAAAAGAATATGCAACACTCGACGAATACGACAAGCAGTACGATGAGGAGTTGTATACTTTAAAAGATTATATGCGCGACTTCAAGTTGCTGCTCGACTATTATAAATACGAAGAGGAAAAACTCACCGAAAGCAACGGCTTTGATAGGACTAAATCAACTTTCCTTTTAGAGGGATTTTTACCCGTCGAGGCAAAGCAAACGGTAGAGAGAATACTTGCGGAAACGAGCGGAGCGATTTATACGCAGTTCGAGGAAGTGGGTGACGAAGATTTTGCCCCCACGTTAAACAAGAACAACGCGTTTGTAAGTCAGTTCGAGTTTGTCACGGACTTGTACTCTCCCCCGAAATACGGTTCTATCGACCCCAACCCCACGCTTTCGATTTTCTTCAGCGCGTTTATGGGATTTATAATGGCGGATATGGGATACGGACTGTTGATGATGCTCGGTTTTGTTCTCGCTAAAAAGATAAAAGGCAGCGTTAAAAAACTTTGCAACGTCATCGCATACGGCGGCATAGCGACGTTTATATTCGGCTTTTTGTTCGATTCGTTCTTCGGTTTCGGAATATTGAGGAAATTCGGACTGCTGTCAAAACCGCTACTGCCCGACCCCGTTGCCGATTATTCTTCGCTTGCGGGCATTTCAGTGCCGACTTTGCTTTTGATAAGCCTTTTGATGGGCGTTATTCAAATAATGGTCAGCCTTGCGCTTAAAGGCGTGCTGTCCACAAGAAGAGGAAATTTACTCGACGGCATTTGCGACGGATTCGTGTGGATAGGATTTTTGGCGGGTCTCGTCATAGTGGTGCTCGATATGCTCGGCGTGACGCACGGACTTTTAAAATTCGGCGCGATACTCACCCTTGCTTGTCTCGGTTTTGCCGTAATATTCGCCGGCAGACACGAAAAATTCTTGGGTAAGTTTACAAAGGGCTTCGGCTCGGTTTACGGTATAATCAACTACATGTCGGATATTTTGTCGTACGCCCGTCTTTACGGTCTTATGCTTTCCGGTGCGCAAATCGCAAGCATATTCACTTCGCTCGGTTTGGGACTCTTCTCTAAAGGGGTCGGCGGAATAATCGGCGGCGTGTTGGTGCTTATTGCGGGACATGCATTCAACTTATCAATGAGCGTGCTCGGCGGATATATACACGACTCGAGACTTCAATACATCGAATACTTCGGTAGATTTTACGAGGGCGAAGGCGTACCGTTTAGTCCGCTCGGCTCGAAGCACGATTATATCACCGTAACGAAATAACAACATATAAATTTACACAAAATTGACAGTTTTACACAATACGTACGCTGTAAACAACACAGATTAATAAAAACTAAACAACATAAAAATAAAATTTAACAAAAGAAAATTAATCGGCGCGCATGCGACGAAAAATAAATTTAAAAAATATTTGGAGGATTCAAATAATGAATAATGGACAAGTTATTGCAACTATCGGTTTGGCACTCTGCATGATTTTATGCGGCTTCGGCTCGGCTTTCGGTCTTTACAAGACAGGTACTGCCGCTTCGGGCGTTCTTGCAGAAGACGGCAAGAAGTTTTCTAAAGTGCTCGTGCTTTCGGTTCTTCCCGCAACGCAAGGTATTTACGGTTTCGTTCTTGCAATCATGAAGAGCAGCGCAATCGCATCTATCACCACTACCGTTGCCGGTTGGCAAGTATTTGCAGGTGCGGCTGCCCTTTCTATCACGGGTATGGTATCGGCATTACTTCAAGCAAAAACCGCAGTTGCCGCCATTATGGCAGTTTCTAAAAACGAAAGTATTTCGGGTAAACTTATTCTTTTCCCCGCAATGGTAGAAACTTACGCTATTTTGGCACTCGTTATTTCAATAATGTTATAATTTTTTTCGGGATATAAAAATGGACGGAAAAGAACAAATCATACAGAAAATCCTTTTGGACGCGCAGACAGCCGCCCAAAAAAAGATAAATTCTGCAAACGTGAAAGCGGAAGAAACGGTTTCTAAAGCGAAATTCGACGCCGAAAAGGAATTTGACGAGGCGAAAGCGGTCGTCGATAAAAACGCCGAATTGTACCTTTCAAGAAACAACACCGCCGCTTTAATGGAACAAAAAAGAAGGTTTTTAGGCGCGAAACAACAAATGATAGACGACGTTTACGCGGTTGTATTGAAAAAACTTTTGGATATGGGCAAGGCCGATTATCTTCGCCTTGTCGAAAGCAAAATCAAGCAATACGCCGAAAACGGAGACGAAATAATCATTTCGGAAAACGCCCCGTTTACCGCAGAAGAGTTGCTTAATCTCGACGTGTGCAAAAATCTTGCGCTTACGGCGGTAAAAAACGGCAAATTCAGCGGCGGCATAGTGCTTAACAACGCCGTTTGCGACAAAAACCTCACTTTTGACACGCTTGTGGAAGAATTAAAAACCCGTACGGAGGCAGAAGTCGCCGTAAAACTCTTTAATTAAAATAAAGGTTGCTTTAAAATGAAAAAAGATAACTTGTACGTAGCCGCTGTTTGTAAATCGAGGGAAAAAAACCTCATCGGCAAAGAGCGGCTTGACAGAATGACCGACTGCGATTCGGGCGAAGACGGCTTGCGTATTTTAAAAGAGGCGCAATTCGGCGGCGACACGCAAATAGACGGTGCATACGATTTTGAAAAACTTATCGCTTACGAAACAAATTCGTTGTATGAGTTTTTAAAGGAATACTGCCCTAACGACAAATTTCTCCGCTATTGTTTTGCCGAGAGAGATTTTCATAATGCGGAAGTGCTTTTGCGCTCGAAAAAGTTGCATCTTAACAAATCGGCGATGCTCCTTCCCGACGGATATTTAAAATCGGAAGACATTGAAAAGTGCATCGACGACAAAAACTACTCTTCGCTCCCGAAACATCTCGCTTGTGCGCTTAAAACGGCGGACGAATTGTTTGAAAACGGCGAAGCGTCGGGGTATAAAATAAGCGACGTTTTCGCAAAATCTTTAAACGACGCAAAACTTTATTATTCTTCGTTCAATAAAAAACTGCACTCTTTGTGCGTATGGGAAACGGACGCGAAAAATATCGCTATATCGCTTAGGAGCGGCTCGTTTGAAAAGGCGCAAGACGGCTTTTTAAAGGGCGGCAAACTTTCCGAAGAGGTTTTAAAGGACGTTTTCGATAAAAACTTCAAGAAATTGAGCGAAAATAAGGAATTTAATGATTATTCAGACCTTATAGATACGTTTTCGAGACTAAACGCGGGCGAACCTTTAATCGGGTTTGAACAAATTTTAAACGGTCATGCTTTAAAAGAATTGAAAAAAGACAAATACGAAGTCGTTGACGGTATTCAACCGCTGATTTTGTACTATTATTACAGACTTAACGAAATCGCAAACGTAAGGACGATAATGGTCGGACTTAACAACGGCATCGATAAAGAGCAAATAAAACAACGTGTGAGGGAAAACTATGCAGGGTAAAATGGCTATCATCGGCGACAGCGACAGCATACTCGCCTTTAAAGCGGGCGGCGTGGACGCATACGGCGCAACCGACGCGATTATGGCAAAAGAAACGCTGAAAAAACTCGCAAAAGAATACGAAGTGATTTTCATCACGGACGACCTCGCTAAAGAATTGGACGAATACTTAAACAGGTTTTTGGAAAAACCTTATCCTATTATCGTACCCGTGCCCTCTAAAAACGGCTCTACGGGTTACGGTATGCAAAAATTAAAGGACGAAATGGAAGCCGCGCTCGGCGTTGACATTTTGTTCGGAAGAGAGGACAAATAAATGGCAGGAAAAATCGTAAAAGTTTCCGGTCCGCTTATCGTTGCGGAAAACATGAAAGACAGCAGAATGTACGACGTCGTTAAAGTAGGTGATAAAAAACTTATCGGCGAAATAATCGAAATGAGAGGCGACAAGGCGTCCATTCAGGTATACGAAGAGACTTCGGGTCTCGGCGTGGGCGACGTTGTGGAAAGCACGGGCTCTCCCCTTTCGGTCGAACTTGCTCCAGGTCTTATCGAGGGTATTTTCGACGGTATTCAAAGACCGCTTCAAACGATAGTAGAAAAATACGGAGACAGAATTTCAAGGGGCTTGGACGTAACAAACCTCGACCACGAAAAGAAGTGGCACTTTATCCCCAAGGCAAAAGCGGGCGATAAAGTAACCGCGGGCGACGTAATCGGTATAGTAAATGAAACGTCGGTTGTAGAACATAAAATAATGATTCCTTTCGGACTTGAAGGAACGATTAAAAGCATACGCGAAGGCGACTTCAATATTTTGGAAACAGTTGCCGTACTTACCACGAAAGACGGCGATAAGGACGTACGTATGCTCCAAAAGTGGCCTGTAAGAAAGTACAGACCTTATAAAACAAAGATGAATCCCGATATGCCCATGGTCACGGGACAAAGGGTAATCGACACGTTGTTCCCCGTTGCAAAGGGCGGCTGCGCAACCGTACCAGGACCTTTCGGAAGCGGAAAAACGGTCGTTCAACACCAACTTGCAAAATGGGCTGACGCGGAAATAATCGTATACGTAGGTTGCGGCGAACGCGGAAACGAAATGACAGACGTTTTAAACGAGTTCCCCGAACTTAACGACCCCAAGACGGGTCAACCGCTTATGAAGAGAACGGTGCTTATCGCAAACACTTCGGATATGCC
>CAKQKQ010000064.1 GCA_934249265.1 uncultured Clostridia bacterium
CTGAACACGTACTATACGTACTTGAAAGTCGTTTAACGCAGTACAAATCGACTTGACGGCGCAAAAATTGTTCTAATGGGGTTGGTAATACGTACGTTTTTAAGTCTTTACCGAGCCGAGCATTACGCCCTTTACGAAGTATTTTTGCACGTAAGGATAAATCATTAACATTGGAAGTATCGACACCACGATCGACGCCGCGTCTTGCCCTTTTGCGTAAAGTTTGCTCGTATCTACGTTTATCGACTGATAATAGTCCGCCGCTTGCATATCGGAAAGGATATTTCTAAGCAGTAGCGACAACGGGTAAATTTCCTCGTCTTTTAAAAGAAGCATCGGCCAATACCACTCGTTCCACTGACCTACGAAATAAAACAGCGCAATTGTGGCTACGCCCGCACCCGACAAAGGCAAAATAAATCTGAAAAGTATTTGTACTTCGTTTGCGCCGTCGATTTTTGCCGACTCCACTATTTCGTAAGGCACGCTTGAGAAAAAGTTTCTTAAAACTATCATGTTAAACGTGTTTACGCCGAACGGAATAATTAAACCTATCAATTGGTTGTACATTCCCAAGTCTTTTAAAAGAATGTAAAACGGAACTACTCCGCCGCCGAAAAACATAGTGATGAGTATCATTACAAAGAAAATCTTTATCCCCGGCATGTCCTTTTTAGTCATTGCGTACGCCCCGAGCGAAGTCATAAGCATGCTGTAAGTCACGCCCACGGCTGTTACGCCAACCGATACCATAAACGCGCGGAATACGCCGCCTTCCAAAAAGATGTATCTGTACGCTTCAAACGTAAAATGACGGGGTATTACGAGTATAACCGAGTGAATATAGTCCGTTTCGGTAGAAAACGAAGTCAAAAGCACGTTTACGAACGGGAAAACGCAACACAAGGCGAAAATACCCAAGATTATTGCGTTTACGCAGTCGAACACGCCTATTTTTTTCTTCTTTTTGACGTTTATTGAAGATAAAACCGCATTATTTTCCATAATTTTAATCTCCTATATCGTAAATTCCCGTTCCGTTTATTCGTTTAACGAGGAAGTTTGCCGAAAGCAAAAGCGCGAAGTTGATAAGCGATTTAAAAAGACCTATCGCCGTAGCCATGCTGAAGTCTCCGTCGTCGAGAGCGGTTCTGTATAAGTAAGTGTCGAGTATATCCGCAACGGGGTAAGTTTGCTTTTGATAAGTGTTGAATATAGCGTCGAAACCGGCGTTCATGATATTGCCTATCGCAAGTAAAAACTGAATTATAATTATGGGTTGAATACACGGCAAAGTGACGTGCGTCATCAGTTTAAACCGTCCGCAACCGTCGATTTTAGCCGCCTCGTACAAATTGGGCGAAACCGCCGATATTGCCGCCATGTAAATTATAGAACCCCAGCCCGCGTCTTTAATTATCGTGAAAAATATAAGTATGGGATAATACCACACCGTACTCGACATAAACGACCGAGGACTTTGCCCCACAAGTTTTCTAAAGCCGTTGATTACGCCGTCATAACCGAATATGTCGTAAACGAGCGCGCCGAATATTACCCACGAAATAAAGTTGGGCAAATATACTATGGTTTGAATGGATTTTTTATATCCCTCGACCCTAATCTCGTTCATAAAAAGTGCTAAAATTATGGGTGCGGGGAAACAAAATATTATTTTCAATACGCTGATTACAAGCGTATTTTTAATCGAACGTAAAAAGTACGGACTTGCGAAAACCTTTGTGAAATTGGTAAAAAGCGGGTCTGACCAATCGCTGCCGATAATTCCGAGCGACGGTCTGTATTTTTTTACCGCAAGCACAACTCCGTACATGGGTATGTAGGAAAATACTATATAAAAAACGACTACGGGCAACAACATTAAATACACAAGTCTGTATTCCTTGATTTTTCTCCATAACCGTGCTTTTTTGTTTTGATAATTTAATTGCGCCTCTTTGGGTGTTTGTGTGTTATTCGTCATTATTCTCCTCATTGGCTCATATGAACACGTTTTAATATACCCGATATAGCGGTCAAAACATATTTTTCAACCGCTATATCGCCATATTTTTAAGTTTGATTACCGAAAAATTTATTCTTTTCTCTTTTTCATTACGAACATTGCCGAAAGAACTCCTATAATAGCAATGCCCTCGCTCGCGCAAATACTGCCCTTGCACGAGCCTTTTTTGTTGGGTTTTACTTGAGAATTATCGCTTGCCGAGTCGCCGCTTTCGCTTAAACTGTCGCTTGAACTGTCGCTGTCTAAATCGCTTGAACTGTCCGTATCTTGCGAACTATCCGTATCGGAAGAAGAATCGGAAGAACTGTCGTCGGGGTTTTGCGAATTATCTTTTTCGTAAACTACCGAAATTACCGTGTCTTTGGTGATATTTTCAAGCACTATTTCGTTGTTTTCGTTTAAGTTTACGCTTTGTCCGTCAACCGTCAAACTTTTGAGCGTAGTGTTTTCGTCTGGCGTTACTTTTACCCTTATTCCATCGCCGCTATTTACAAAAAATCTGTCGTTATCAACGGTGCAACCGCTGAAATTTACGGTTACGTCATAGTCGTAAGCGGTTATGTCTTTAAGCACGAACGGCGCAACGGGCAAATTGTATTCGTTGTAAATAAAAGCGGTGTCGTAGTCGAAATTGTTGGTTTGTAAATAACTTACGAATTTAAGTTTGGTCTCGAAACTTACCGTTTTTATGCCCGCTTTTTCAAAATTGGCTATATCCGTGTAGGCTTGCTTGTTTGAAGTGCCGATTAGTCCTCGCCTTACGCCCTCGCTTATGTGAATTTCGTTTGCGTCGGTAAAGGTTGCGTACACGGTTTTAGAGCCGCTCTTTTTATACAAAGTCGCAACTTCGGGATTTTTGCCGTACGTTCCGCTGCCGCTGTACGCTTGATTATAAATATATTTAAGCGCAAGTCCCGTCGCCCTATCGTTAAACTCGTATTTATCGAGCGGGTGAATATTGGTGTGGTCGCCGAGGTCGATACCGTTTACGTAATAGACGTTTTCGCACTCTTTTGCGAGTTCTATTTGCACTTGCCTAAACGCGGGCCACAAACCTTTGCAATATTGGTCCTCGAATTGAGGGAGCAAATAAGTGATTACGGGCAAGTTTTCGTCGTCGAAAAACTCTCTCGTCTCTTTTAGCCATGCTTTAAAACAGTCTTTATAGGTGCTTATCGTGCTGTAAACGTCAGATTCGCCTTGATACCAAAGCACGGCTTTAACCGTGTAACTCCCCATAGGAAGAACCATGTTTTCATATCTTCTGCAAAGCGAAGAATCGCCGTTATTCGGGAAAATTTGCTTTACCGCGTCTCTGCTTATCCACTCGTGCACTTGCGAGCCGCCAACCGCCGAAACAATTACGCCGACGGGTACGTCCAACTTTTGAGAAAGATTAACCGCAAAAGCGACTGCGGTAAAACTTACGTAGTCTAATTCGCTTAAACCGTTGGGTGCGATCCACTTGTTTTGAGTACCTTTGTTTACTACGCCGCCCGTTTCGGGCAACATTTTTACCGTGAAGAACCTTAAAAGGTTGTAATTTTTAAATTCTTGCAACTTTTTAAGGAAGTATTCTTGATTATTGTACTTTATGTAGTCGTCGCCGTAACTTTTATCGTTTTTTATAAGGTTATAAGCGTACTCGAATTCGTCTATTGAGTAAGCCATGTTTGACTGACCCGAACCGTAATATACCTCGCCCACCAAAACGTTGTTATACGTAACGCGTTGCACGCCGTTTGAAAGGTAAAGTTTTGCGCCCGTTTTGTCGGCGGACATCGGGTCTAATTTCACCGAAAATTTGCCGTTTTCGTCCGCAATGCAAGTCTTTTTCTGACCTTTAAATTCCACGGTTATTTCTTCGTTTGCCGAAGCCGTGCCGCTTATTTTAACTTCTTGGTCGCGTTGCAAAACCATGTTGTCGGTGTAAAGCGGGTCTAAAGTCAAGCCGGAGGCAGCCCTCCCCGTCAAGGGAGGGACGTCAACCGACATTAATAACATTGCCGCCACCACTGTGGCGAGCAATATCGATTTAATTTTTAATTTCATATCGTTTTTACCTATAAATTTGTTTTTTAATATGAATATTTGATTTTTGTGCCGATTTAAAATTTTAAATTTTTAATTCGATTTAAAGTTTTAAATCTTTAATAAGGTTTATCGCGTAACATGCTTTTTATCAGTCTTCGCGTTTTTTCCTTACAGCCATAATTGCCGCCGCAATTGCGCCCAATGCAAGCACAGAACCGCCACCAAGACTACTCTTGCAGCCCTTTGCGGGTTTAACCGTAGTAGAATCCGTAGTGCTGCCCGAATCGGTGTCGGGAGTTTGGTCTATTTCTTTCCATTTAGCGTAAAGAACGATATTTGCGGGGTTTTGAGTGTCGATTTCGGTTACTTTTTCGCCGCTTAAATCTTCGTTTAAATACCAACCGTCGAAAGTGTAACCCTCTTTAGTGAAGTAAGTGTCGAGTTGCTTTTCTTCGCCGTAAGTGTATTCGACTACTTCGTTGTCTTCGCCATTGTTAAGCACGTAAGTAATTGTGTATTTCTTTGCCGAGAATACCGCGTTTATCACGCTGTAATCGCTTGCGGTGAAAGTAAATACTCCGTTTTCGTCGGCAACGAGTTTTTCGTTGTTTACCGTAACGTAATTCAATTCGTAATAATCGTTTGCCGTTGCTTTAAAGCGCACTGCTTTTTCTTCGCCTACGGCGTAAATTGCGTCTTTATCGTAAGCCTCTCCGTCAACCGTAAATTCGGTCAAGTCGCCGTTTTCGATGCTTAACAAGTCGATTTTATATTTAAGATTTACTTCAGCCATCAAGCCTTTTGCATTTGATACGGGGCTGTTCTTTACGTAACCAACTATTTTGCCGCCCTTTCTGCCGAGCCATTCTACGTCGCACGTATAATCTTGGTCTTTGCTGTCTACAACGGTTACCGTTGCGGGTAATTGCGCCAAAACGTCGCCGGCGGTGTTGTCCGCGCTCATTACTACGTCTACGTCGGTAAGGTCGACGTTAATTTCTTTTACCGTGCGGTAAGAAACAGAAGATGCAAGCGGAGTGTTTGTGTTTTCGTTTGCGTAAAGGTCTGCAACGTTGCGCGCGGAAAGTGCGAAATCGTAAACTTTAAGGTCTGCTACCGAACCCTCGAAATATTGCGTGCCGCAAGTGTTGTTGCTTGCCGCTTGACCGCCGAGCGTAAATGTGTACAAACCGTCGCCCGCAAACGACTTATAATTGTCTACTTTTTTACTGCCGAGCATTTCGCCGTTTAAATAATAAGCGAGTATGCCCGTATTTTGGTCCATAGTGATGGTAAGCGTTGCCCACGTGTCTTTCAACGAACCCGTCTTTATAGTCGCGCTTCTGTCGCCTTCGCCCGCGGTATAACGCAATTCGTATTGGTTGTAACAACCGTAAATCAAGAATGCGTCGCCGTATGCGCCCGTGCTCAACATATAATAACTTCCGTCGCCTATCGTGTTGTCGGCGTTTACTTTAATAGATACGGTATAACCGCCTTTCATCAATTGACTGAAGTTTACGCTGCTATTTTCGCTGACTGCGGGTGCGTATAAGTAAGATTCGTTTGCCCTTGTAAACGTAACGTAGCCGTTTTCGTTCCAATCGACGTTGTTGTTTCCGCCGAGTTTTAAATCGAAGTTGCCCATGCTGTCTTTGCCGAGGTTGTTTCCGTCGTTAAACTCGTACCAAACAAGCGGCTTGATATCCATTTGGTCTTCTTCGGTAGCAACGTAAGGAATTTCAATGGAAACGTTTAAATTTTTGTTGTTGTTTACGTTTTTACCTGTCAAAAATCCTTTTACTACTGCCGAATAATCGCCTTTTTCGACCTTCGTCCAAACGATGTTTGCTGTAATAACGTTGTTGTTGGCGTTGGTTACTTGTACCGTTTGGGGTAAACCAGCGGCTAAAATGTCGTTTTCGGTGGCGGTTGAAAGAATTTCTCCGTCATAACTAACGTCGCCTACTTTGATAATTTCGCTGTCATAACCTACTACTTTAACCGTTTCGCTCTCTTTTATAAGTTGGTTTGCTTGGTCTTGAGTAAACGCAAAGTCGTACATTCTGATATCTGCCATAGTGGTTTCGCCGAAACATTTATCCGTCCATTCGCCGAAATTAGTCCATGCGCCGAAAGCCAAACAATAATTATTTGCTCCGATTACTACGTTGTCGTCCGCCTTAACCGTTGCGCTGTTGCCAAGCAAAGTTACTTCTTCGGCGTCGCCTTTTGCCATATATACTTTTGCAACTTTATTTTCGGTGTCGGCTGTAAAAATGAATGTGTACCACTCTTCCGTTTCGCCGAACACGTTATCGATATCCAAGTGCTTTTCTCCGCCGTAATAAAGTTGAAGCAATTTGCCGTTTTTCATCGCCGTAAACGCGCTGCCGTAAGAATTTGTAGAGAATATAACGTGTTCTCCGCTTGCTTGCGCCGTTTTAATTTTTAAAGCGATCGTCATTGCGCTTAAATAATCGGAAACGTCGGTATAACTGCCGTCAGATTTTTTAGCGAGTTTGTTTACGTATAAATATGCGCCGTCTTCAAGTTTGAGCGTGCCGTTTTCAAGCGTGTAATTGCCCGACGCCGTTAAATCGTTGTGACCGTACACGTCTTCGAGGGAGTCGGCAAAATCCCAAGCGGATATGGGCTTAACTTCAAAAGTCGGCTTTTCTTGTTGATTAAGTTTGTCTTGGTCGTATTGAAGAATATCCGCAATTTCCGCCTCGTCGATTGTTCCGCTGTATATTCTTAAATCGGAAATATTGGGATAAATGCTCGTGTCGTCGTCAAACGAGGCATAACAACTATCCCATTCGCCAAGGTGAGACTGTCCGCCTATCGTAAAGCCCCATTGTTGATTTCCTCCGAACAATGCGGGGTTTGTAAGCGTCCAAGTTTCCTCGAATTTGTCGGTCGTGCCTTCTTTATAAGCGATTACTTTTACGCTCAAATCGCTTTCATTATAAATTATGTTTAATCTAAACCAAGCAAATTCGGACGTAAGACCTATACGGAACTCTTTGTTTTGACCGTTGCCCATATAAAGGTTGATTATGTCATATCCCCAACTGATTTGGAAATTAGAGCCGTATGCGCCGTTAGAAATGATATTGTTTGCTCCGCCGCCGTTTAAACTGCGCAAATAAAGTCTTGTGCTTACAGAGAAACTGCCCGTCAAGTTGTCCGAAAAGTCGGTAAAATTGTTGTCTACAACTTCATCAAGAGCAGTTGCGTACAACAAGCAATTGTCTTTAAGGGCAACGCCGCCGTTTATCGCGTCGAGTCTTGCGCCGTTGTTCTTGTTGACAAGGTTATTGACGCCCGTAGTGTCTTTACCAAGGTTGTCTGCGTCGTCGAATTCGTACCAAGCGACTTTGGTAAAAGCGGGTTGTTCGCCTTCTTCGGCTGCCGTCGGCACTGCGCAAACGGCACTTGCCGTCAAGCACAACGTCATAAGCACGCCAAGTACGTAAGAAAGTATCTTACGAGTTTTTGTTGCATTAATTTTCATGTCTATCCTCCTATCATCAAAAATATTTTGGTGCTTACATAATAACACAAGCCCACGCAATGTCAATATCTCTTTAAAAACATAGGTTACTTTTTCGCACTCGAAATAACAAAAGATAAAAAAATGTGCAAAATTTGACCCTTTTTTCTTGAAAATATCATTTTTTAATGCCAAATTTTACCTACGCGACGGCTTGAAAGGCTTTTTACAGTCTTTACTTTTTCACACTGCAAGGCTAAATTTTCGTTGCTTTTTAATACACAAACAGCCGTTTTTTTAAGATAATTCCTTTAAAAATCATGGGATACTACACCCGTAAACACCCTCGCGAATTTCGCCGCGATTTTGCCGCTTATCTTTACTTTTTATAAAAATCGGCTTAGGTCGAAAAAATTTCTTTAATTCGGGGGTTTAAAAAAATTTTTTGCGTTTTTAAAAAGCAACTTATTTTGCCGCAGTATTTCCACGTTGTTTAAACGATTTTGTTTTTTATAAAAACAATTTGTTTTCGGGGCGGTTTTTAAGTGCCGATATTAAAGGTTTTTTAAAAGCGTTTTTAAGGCGATTTTAAGGCGAGTTTTAAATTTGCAAGGGCTGTTTTAAGCGAAAAAATATGTTTTTTTGCCATTGACAAATGAAAATTTTTGTAGTATATTACATTCAAACAAGGCAAAAAGGAGGTCGTTATGGAATTTACCCGAATAGGCAATTATCTAAATGCGGACAAGAAAAACAACCAATTTACCATTTACCCCGTATCTTACTATAAAGACGCTTTCGACGCAAAATTCGCAATGGATTTGCACTCTCACCCGTATATAGAAATAATGTTTTGCAAGACGGGCAAATTTACCGTGTCTATCCCCGTAAATAACAACAAGCAAGACCCCGTTTATAAAAAAATACCCATTATGGCAAACCAATTTATTCTTTTAGACTCGGGCGTGGTGCACGGGATAGTTTGCGACGACGCAACCGTGATTTACAACGTTGAATGGCTGATTTGCCCGTCAAGGGAAAGCGATTCTTTGGTGAAAATCAACGCGTGCGAATTTTTCGACCAAATGAACGGTTTAAGGGCTTTTGCCAAGTCTCAAACGCCATACGCCACCTCTTCCGACACCGAAAATCTCGATTATTATTTATCGAGATATATCGACGTTTTGCACGATAACGACAACGATTTAATCACAAAACAATGCAAATCTGCCGCGGGGCTTATACAAGTTTTAACCGAAATAAACGCTTGCCTAATAAATTCTAAACCCGAGTGTGTGGTTTATATTAAAAAAGCCAAAGAATATATTTCGGCTAACTTCGCAAAGCACATTACCGTGGACGAAATTGCCGAGTACGCGGGTACGCACAAGGTGTATTTACAGCGGCTGTATAAAGACGCTTACGGCACTTCTATAATGAAATCGATAAACAAAATCCGCATAGATAAATGCAAAAAAATGCTCATCGACACCACCCTTACCCTCGACGACATTTGCGAACACGTGGGATACTCTAACCGCCACCAACTCATTTACGAATTTAAAGCGGTGACCGGCACTACACCTACCGACTACAGAAATATGTATCTCAACCGAATTTACCGCAAAAATAACACCATAAACTATCAATCGGTAGACATAAACGGAAGACCTATCACTTGATTTTTTTGTCATTGGGTTTTGTTGAATTTTTGTAAGCGACGGTTTCGTTACCTTTGAATGGCGTGACCGATTTTGGTTGATTTGGGGTTGCTGTTTATGTAATAGCAACTTACCGCAACTCTTTCTACCGTCGTATTTTTAAAATATGTTATATCTTCACATATTTTTATTTATCTAAATTTTACAAACGTTTTATTTTGAAATGCAATTTTAAAATACGACGGCTGAAAACATAGCCGCAAAAACGAATTTTAAGCAAACCGATTAAAATTTTTAGTTTTTTGTCGAAATTTAATAATATCAAATTTAATTCGAAATTTTAAAAATATGTTGATTTGCCACATATTTTTGCATTTTTAAACTTAACAAAATAATTTGTTTTAAACATGAAAACCGCCGAGCGCAACTGTATTGCGCTCGGCGGTTTGATTTTATCTTTTTACTTTTATTCAATTTTATCTTTTTACTTCTATATTAATTGTTTTTCCGTTTAAACAAACACTGTTTAATTTTATTTCTTGCACTTCGTTAGGCAGTATTGCGTTCGCCCTTATGCCGTCGTCATAACAGTCTATATTCATTAATCCGTCGGTAATTATTCGGCAAAATAACGCGCTTTCCGCACTTAAATGTCTCATGCCGTTTTCGGGATACGCCTCTATTGCGTAAGGCACTCTTTCGCCGAGCAAGCGGTTTTCGCTGAACTCGACGAGCCTTTTCCAACCTTCTTCAACTTCGCCCGCTCTAAACAGCGACGAAATAAAGTAAAGCGTGCTTCTGTCCCACGTTATTTTTTCGCCCTCGGTAGACGATAAACCGCCGTTTAGCCACAATTTGTCGGTTATCGCCTTGATTACGCCGTCTTTGCGGTTTAAAATTTTCATATACACGGGTAAACAAATCCACGCCCTTATATCTTCGCACCCATCGTGATAGCGATACGCCTCGTAGCCTTTTACGTTATGCCCGAAATGGCTTTCTATGCCGCTTTTTATTTTTTTCGCAAGGTCGAAATATTGTTTACTGCCCTCTAAATCGCCCTTTTGTTTTAGCAAATAAGCATAATTTACATACCCGCCGTACGCAAGCGAAGAAGTTGCCAAATTCACGCCCGACGATATTCTGTTTTCCAACTCGTCGGTATTCGATATCACCACGCCGTCGGGGCGCATTTGCCTTTTTATATACTCTGCGCACCAAGCGAGCATTTTGTATTCTTTTTCGGTCGGTTTATTGCCCGACATTAAAAAATATCTACCGCTGCCGTACAAATACATTGCCGCGTCGCCCCTATCGCCGACGCCGTTCCAATAATCGTTGCCCTCGCTGATTATGCTGCTGGGTATGGGATAATAATCGTCGTTCATAAACGGCTCGTACCACGCCATCGCCGTGCGCGCCGCCTCGTTTAAAGTCTCGTCGCCCGTAAAGGCAA
>CAKQKQ010000065.1 GCA_934249265.1 uncultured Clostridia bacterium
TTTTCGTCATCGGCGGTGCGATGTTTTACCGCACTATGCTTGATTATTGCGAGGAAATTTACGTCACCAAGGTCGATGCGGACGGCGAGGCGACGGTGTTTTTTGAAAACCTCGACGAAAAAGACAATTGGCAACTTTCTTACGAGAGCGAACCCGTGCAAACAAACGGATACACTATTCGTTTTACCACTTATAAAAACACGAACGTAAAAGAGTATTAAAACTTGTTTTTTACGTATAAAAAACACAAGCCGAAATTTTGCGATAAAAGCGATAAAATCGGTAAAAAGAACAAAAAATATTAATGTAAAAAGGCGAAAGCAACCGCGGTTGCTTTCGCCTTTTAAAATTGTTTAAATACAGTAAAATTTTTAATTTAATAAAAAAACTTAAATAAAAGTTTTGTTGAAAAATTTTATTAATTAAAAATTAAATTTGTTTTCGTTTAAACGGTTATTATACAGTAATCGTGTTTTGCAAAAGCAAGCACTTTATGTATTATATCGTCCGTTTTTATTTTCATATATCCCGTTGTCGTTCCGTCGCTGCAACCGTAATATTCTTCGGCGGCTACTTCTTTGTCTATTACTATTTTTACGTGTTTTGCGGTGGGCAATAACGCGCTGAATATGGTTGCCGCGCCAATTTTAGTGCCGAGCATCGATTGCATTAATTCCGACGGGGCAAACGACGGACGAGACACATTTAAAGCGGTAGAAAAATCTTTTGCGCGGAAAGGCTTATTTCCGACTGTGATAAACAAATAAAAATCGGTTTTTTGATTATTGCACAAAAACAAAGTTTTTACCATTTTCATGTCGAGTTTTTGGTTTATCACCGCACAGTCTTCCATAGTAATTACTTCGTCGGTGTCGACTCTTTCAAAAGGTATATTCAGCGAAGAAAGTGCAGAATATACTTTTTCTTGCAAATCGGTTTTAAACGTTTTCGGCGCGACCGTTTGAATATTGCTTACGTAAATCATTATATTTACTCCTTATTGACAAAATTTTTATTTTAGTATATCATAAAACTACTCATATGAAAAACGAATGTTTATCATAAATAAAATTACAAAACGAAATAGATAAATTATGGATAAAAATTTATATAAGTTTATGGCGTTTGTAAAGACGGCAGAGTGCGGCAGTTTTACAAAAGCCGCCGAAGAGTTGAATTATACGCAATCGGCAATCAGCAGAATGATAAACGACCTTGAAAACGAGTGGCAAATAAAATTGCTGGAGCGGGGCAAAAACGGCGTTACTCTCACGAGCGACGGAATGAGAATTTACCCTTATTGCATAAACGTTTGCAACGAATATAAAAAACTCGAGCACGCCGTAGACGAGTTGAGAGGTCTTGAAAGGGGAATAATACGCATAGGCGCGTTTTCAAGCGTAGCAACGCATTGGATACCCAACATAATTAAAAATTTTCAAAAAGATTACCCCAAAATAGATTATGAAATTTTACTCGGCGATTATAAAGAAATTGCCGAGTGGCTAAAAAGCGGCAGAATAGACTGTGGTTTTACCAATTTAAGTTATGCCAAAGGTTTTGAAACCGAAGTTTTGGAAAAAGACGAGTTGTGCGTATTGCTGCCGAAAAATCACGAATTAAGCAAGTATAAAGAAATTCCGATTAAAGAATTGGAAAAATATCCGTTTTTGCTTTTGGAAAAAAGCGGTATACCCGAGTGCGGGGAAATTTTCGATAAATACGGCGTCAAGCCCCAAATACATTATACCACGTGGGACGATTATTCCATCATGGCGATGGTCGAAAGCGGTTTGGGAATAAGCGTTTTGCCGAAATTAATATTAAAACGAATTCCTTATAAGGTGGATATAAAGTCGTTAAACGTGTCGGCGTATAGAAATATTTGCGTTGCCGTTAAAGACAAAACGTCGTTATCAAAAGCCACGACTGCGTTTTTGGCTTATTTGAAATATAAAGACTTGTAAAACAATATTAAAACTTGGTTTTTACGTTGCTTTAAAGCACAATAAATTAAAATAATCGACGTGTTATCGTTATTAAATAAAAAATAACGCGTCGGTTTTTTATTTTATAATGAAAACGGCGAAAAATTTAAAGCAATTTTAAATCGGGGTTTACAAATCGATTAAAAAGACTTATAATTATAGAGACGCCCGTGTCGAAATTTGTCGAACGTCGATATAATACGGCGATATAATGCGACATTATATGGCAAAATAGCGGCAATGTGGCATAACAAAATGCGGCACACCTAACAATAAAACGCTTTTATTAAATCGGCGCGCCGATTAAAACACAAAAGAAGTTAATCAAGTAGGATATACGGAGGAAAATATGGAAAATAAAAACAATTACGTGTTGTTTACCGACACCGATACGGATATGACTCCCGCGGTTGCGGCAGAGTACGGATATAATTTAATTTCAATGCCTTACACTTTAAACGGGGTGGATTATCATCCTTACGCCGACGGCAAAGAAATCGATTTCAAAAAGTTTTACGATACGCTTCGCAGCGGCGCAATGCCCACCACAAACGCGCTCAATATGAATAAATATCTCGAGTATTTCGAGCCGATTTTTGCCTCGGGCAAAGACATTTTATACGCGCATTTTTCAAGGGCGATGAGCGGCAGTTTCGACCAAATGGACAAGGCTATAGAATTGCTTAAACAAAAATATCCCGAAAGGCAAATTTATCTTATCGACACCAAGGGCATAACGGTAGGTTCTTACAATATCGTGCGCGAAGTGGGAGATATGTATCTCGAAGGCAAAAGCGCGCAAGAAATCGTGGAATGGGCAAAGACCGAAGTCGATAAATTCCCCGCGTACTTTTTCGTCAACGATTTGACTTTCTTTAAGCGCAGCGGTCGTGTAAAGTCGATTTCGGCTATAATGGGCAACATTTTAGGCATACGACCCATACTCAACATGGACTCCGACGGACTTATGAGTCCCAAGTTTAAAGCAAGGGGTTTAATGGGCGCGATAGATAAATTGATGAGCATTATTGACGAACTTCAAGAAGATATCACAAAACACAGAGTAATAATCACTCACTCCGACAGTATGGAAACCGTAAAATTAATCGAGCAAAAATTGCTTGACAAATACGGCAAAGATTTAAGAATAGAAATAGTCAACGTAAATCCCACGGCGGGCAGCCATTGCGGACCTGACGGCGTAGGCGTAAGTTTCCACGGAATTCACAGATAATTCGATTTAGCGGCAGAAAAAATTATGGATAAAGTACAAATCGACGGCAGACTCATTAAAGAGATTTTAATCAACGGTTACGGCTGGCTGTATAAAAACAAAGAAATTATCAACGATTTAAACGTGTTTCCCATTCCCGACGGCGACACGGGCGACAATATGTGCATGACTTTTTTAGGCGGCATCAACGCCATTAAAGACAGCGAAAGCGACAACTGCTTTGAAGTAGTCAACAAATGCGCTTCGGCAATGCTCAACAGCGCAAGGGGAAACTCGGGCGTAATTTTGTCGCAAATTTTTTACGGCTTTGCAAACGGTCTCGCAAAAAAGGATAAAAACAGCGTAGAAGAGATAATAAAAGCCTTAAACGGCGGAGTAAAACAAGGTTATTCGGCGGTTGAAAAACCCGTTGAAGGCACTATGCTCACCGTAATAAGGGAAACTGCGGAATTTTTAAACGGTCTCGACTTAAACAACACCGACGTGTCCGAAATGCTTACCAAATTGTTGCAAGCGGTGCAAAAATCTGTCGAGCAAACCCCCGAAAAACTCGATAAATTGAAAGAATCGGGCGTTGTTGACAGCGGCGGCGCGGGGCTTTACTACATTTTCGAGGGCGTTGACAAGTATTATCGCGGCGAAATTATCGACGTAAACGGCGAGGGTATCGCTTCGCAAGATATCGATTACAGTAAATTCAACGAAAACAGCGTGCTTCAATTCGGTTATTGCTCTGAAGTATTGCTTCAACTTACGAGAAGCAAAACGGATATCGACAAATTCGATTTGCAAGCACTTAAAGACTTTTTAAATTCTATCGGCGACTCGATAGTCGTTTTTCAAACGGGTTATGTGGTAAAAGTGCACGTACACACCTTCGAGCCGTACAAACTTTTGGAATATTGCGGCAGATACGGCGAGTTTTTGAAGATAAAAATCGAAAATATGACTTTGCAACACAGCGAAGTTACCATTCAAAACAGATTCGAGCCTAAAAAGGTAGTCAATACCGAAAGAAAGAAGTACGGCGTAGTTGCCGTAGCCAACGGAAATGGCATAATCGACACGTTTAAGGGCTTCGGCGTTGACGTGGTTATCGACGGCGGTCAAACAAACAACCCGCCCGCAAGCGATTTTATCGCCGCTTATGAAGAGATTAATGCCGAAACGATTTTCGTTTTCCCAAACAACGGCAACGTTATTTTGACGGCGAAACAATCCGCAAAAAACTACAAAGCGTCTAATATTATAGTTATCGAAACCAAAAACATAGGCGAGGGCTATGCCGCGCTTTCTATGCTCGACTTGACTGTCGGCGACACGCAAGCAATTATCGACGGAATTGAAGAAGAAATTAAAAACGCCGTCACGGGCGCGATTACCACCGCCACAAGAACGACTACGTGCAACAATATTTCGGTGACTAAAGACGATTACGTGGGCATTTACAATAAAGAAATAGTTGCAAGCAACCCCGTAAGGATAAGGGCAGAGTGCGAATTAATCGACAAAATGCCCCTTAACGACAAGTATTACGCCGTGTTGATTTTCGGCAAAGACATCAGCGATAAAGAGAAAACCTTTGTCAAAGAATATTTAAAGGACGTCAACGCGAATTTAGAAGTATATTTAATCGACGGCGAGCAAGACGTGTACGACTTGTACGTGATTTTGACTTGATTTGACTTAATCAAACGCACGAATAAAACTTAAAAACAGTAAAAGCAAGCCTTTTTTATCGGCTTGCTTTTAAAATGCAAGAATTTTCGGCTATATATAAATTTTAAAGCGCGAACCGCTCGCAACCGCCCTTTAAAAACCGCTAAAAGCAGCATAAAAGCAATAAAGATCTCTAAATCTTGCCGTTTCACCGCCTACACCGCCGTCTTATTCGTTCACACCAATTCACGCATTTACACCGTCTCGCTTGTTCATACCAAAAAAAAGGGCAACCGCCGTAAAAAGCGATTGCCTAAATTAATTTATAAATTCAAATTATAAAAGGGGAATGGTAGCGAGGAAAATTACGTCTTGTCTGTATGCTGCGTCCGCTTCGGCGAGTACGAAAGCCTTTTTGTGTACTATGCCGCCCGCTTTTTGCACCAAATCTTCGAGACCCTCGAGACTTGCGCCGGTAGAAACAACGTCGTCCACGATGCCCACTTTTTTGCCTTTAATGAGGTCAACGTCGTGTTTAGAAAGGAAGAGTTGTTGAATTTTTCCCGTAGTGATAGACGCTTTCATAGTGACTTCTATGCCGTCTTGCATATAAAGTTTTTTAGATTTTCTCGCAACTGCGTAATAAGGTTGACCGAGTTCTCTTGCGACCACGTGGGTGAGTTGAAGACCTTTCGATTCCGCGGTAATAAGCACTTCGCAATCGCCGAGGTATTTAGCGAGTTCTTTTCCGCAATGCTCGGTAAGTTGCACGTTGCCGTGAAGATTAAAAAAGCAAATCTTTATTCCCGAAGGAAGGGGAAGAATAGGTAATTCTGCTTGATAGCCTTTTATGTCTACTTTATAAACGTTGTTGTTTTCCATTATAGCACCTCTTTAAATTGTTTGTCGTCAATATTTGTAGTTGCCAACCTCTCTATTGTAGCACATTTAATTTGTAAAAGCAAGATATTAAATTGCACATAAAGAAAAAAACATTTTCATATATTTATTGCATAGAAAACTTTATTGCTAAAATAAAGCCTTTTTCAAAAAAAATCAATAAAAAAGGTAGGTATATGGAAAAACTTAACGCTCGAGTCGAAAAATGTGTAAAAAAGTACGGCGCAGACCCCAAAAACGGTCTTACCGACGAAAAAGTAGCGGTAAACAGGCGTTTGTACGGCAAAAACGAATTAAGCGCGGTAAAGGGAAAAAGCCTTTTTCGCCGAATAATCGACGCGCTTTTCGATCCAATGCTCGTAATTTTGGAATTTGCGGGAATAGTCACGTTCGGCGTAAATTTAGGCAAAGCGATAAAGGGCGGCGACGGCAATTTTTACGAGTGTTTGGGCATATTATGCTCGGTTATTTTGTCAGTCGTGCTCACGGTGGTTACAGAGGGGAAATCTCAAAAGGCCTTTGAAGTTTTAAACAAAATTTACGACAAATCGGGCGTTAGGGTAATAAGAAACGGCAAAGAAGACTACGTGCCCAAAGAAGAAATAGTGGTCGGCGATTTAATCAAGTGCGAAAGCGGCGATAAAATTTGCGCCGACGCGGTAATAGTCAAATGTTCCGAATTGACCGTAGACGAATCCACTTTGACGGGAGAAAGTCACCCCGTGAGAAAAGAAGAGGGTTTTGTCGGTGACGAAAGCACGCATTTATCCGAAATGAAAGGCAACCTTTTCGGCGGCACTTGCATTACGGGCGGCAACGCTCTTGCGATAGTAACCGCCGTTGGCGACAATGCCGAAGTGGGCAAAATCGCGGGCGAATTGCAAAAACACAACACTATTTCCGCCCCGTTAAACGAAAAACTCGACAGACTCGGCAAACTCGTCACTTTAATTGGCGTGGTATCGTCGATAGTGGTGTTTTTACTGTCGGTCGCAAGGCTTGCGTATACAAAAAGTCTCACGTTTGAAAGCGGACAAAAGGCACTTATCGAGGCGATAGTTATGCTCGTTGCGGCAGTGCCCGAGGGACTGCCAACCACGGTGGCGGTTTCGCTATCGTTAAGCGTGGTAAAACTCGCTAAATCCAACGCCTTGATTAAAAAACTCGTTGCCGCCGAAACGGTGGGTTGCGTAAGCGTGATTTGTTCGGACAAAACGGGTACGCTCACCGAAAACAAAATGACGGTTGAAAAAATCGACGGCAATATAAAACAAATTTTTACAAACGCTTGCGTAAACAGCACCGCCGAAATAGGCGTGGGAAAACAGTCCAAAGAGATAGGCAACGTGACCGAAAGGGCGGTTTTGCGATATTTCAGCGAGCAAAAATATGATATAATTAAAGAAAAAAACAAATATTTCAAGGTCGGCGGCGAGGCTTTTTCTTCGGCTAAAAAATATATGACTACAAAAGTCGAAATAAACGGCAAAACGGTCACTTACATAAAAGGCGCGTTTGAAAAAATAAGCGAATTTTGCGAGTTTAAGCAAGGCGAAAAGCAAAAAATCGCCTTGCAAATAGAAAGCAGTCAAAACCAAATGAAAAGGGTGCTCGGCTTTGCCCACGGAGAAGAAGAGGGAAAGTTTGTTTTCGACGGTTACGTCGTGCTTGACGATAAGTTGAGACAAGACGTAAAGCAGTCGGTAGACGAGTGCATGCGCGCCGGCATAGACGTAAAAATTCTCACGGGAGACAACATCGCCACGGCGACGGCGGTTGCCGAAAAATTGGGTTTAAAGCAACAAGGCAGTCTCATTTTATCCGCCGACCAAGTCGAGCGCATGACCGACGAAGAACTTAAAACACACTTACCCGAAATCGCCGTTATCGCAAGAAGCACGCCGTCTACTAAACTCAGAGTGGTAAAGGCGTTGAAAGAATTAGGCGAAGTGGTGGCGGTCACGGGCGACGGAGTAAACGACGCTCCGGCAATTAAACACGCCGATATAGGCATAGCCATGGGCAGCGGCTCGGAAGTAGCCAAAGAGGCGGGCGATATCGTGCTTTTGGACGATTCGTTTTCGACGATAGTAAAAGCCATTTCGTTCGGCAGAAACGTCTATAAAAATTTCAGAAGTTTTATAATGTTTCAGTTGACAGTCAACGTATCGGCAGTGCTTGTCACGATAATCACCTTGCTTTTAGGCATGCCCGCGCCGTTCAGTGCGTTACAACTTTTATGGCTCAACATAATCATGGACGGACCGCCCGCGCTTTCGCTCGGACTTCAAAGCGGCGACGAGTCGTTTATGGATAGAAAACCCGTAAAGCGCAGCGACAATATCGTCGATAAAAAAATACTCATGCGCATACTCATTCACAGCGCGGTAATCACGGCTATAATCGTGTTGCAAACGCTAAACAATTTCCTCGAAATATCTCCGCAGTCGCAAAAAACGGTGATTTTCACTTTGTTTACCGTCTTCCATTTAATCAACGCGTTCAATTGCAGAGAAACGGGCAGCAGAAGCATTTTTACGGGACTTAAGAAAAACAAACTTATGCTCGTCGTGTTTGCTGTGACGTTTGCGGTGCAAGTGATTTTAACGCAGTACGTAAAGGGCTTTTTCGGCACTTGCGCGCTCACGTTTTTGGATTGGATAAAAATACTCGGCATATGCTTAAGCGTGGTAATTATTTCCGAAGGTTACAAATTTTTGTACAGATTACAAATAAAGAGACAAAATTTGCACAAACAAAAACGTTTTTCGATAAATGAAAAGAGAATTTATCGCATACAATAGAAATATGGGAATAATAAGAGTATCCGACAGCAGCGCAAACAAAAGCAATTTAATTTATATCCACAACGCCGTGTGCGAACTTCTCGGGCAAGTCGGCGGGAAGAGTAAAGCGGATTGCGACGACAAGCGTTCGGTAATAAGTTTCAGCGTAGACGAACCTTATACGTTGTATTTAAAAGGGGAAATCGAAGACAAGATAGCAGATATAATTTGCGTCAATTATAAGTACAGATATTTCAAAAAGAATATAACCCCCGTGGGGCTTAACGATTTCGAGTACGAGTTGTTGTTGACCGCGCTGATATCTGCGGACATCGACGACGACAAAAAGTACGTAATCAACAAAATCGGCAGATTCGACGAATACTCGGTGGACGGCACGTTCAATTTCAGAATGAACGCTTTAAAGGAAAAATGGAAAGACGTCGCCGAGTATATTCCGCCGTATTTCGTGTCGGGGCAGTTGAAAGATTTTATCGTTTATTTGGTAAAAGAGAAAAAAGGCAGAAGGGTGTTTGTAGAAGACGACAAAGTTTACGACAGACATTTTAATCGGCTCACGAGGTGTTTTTTGACAAACGGCGATTTCGGCGACGGTTACGTCATTAGGGAAGTGTTGCTTTCGGGCAGCGGAGAAGTGGAATTGACTTCTCCCGTCAACAAAACCGACGAGTTTTATTTAAAGGAATATTTCGGAGATAAAATATTTTTCAGAAAGAAAAGTTTTTAATTGCTTTATTATTGACAAATTTTTAATTTGTTATATAATAATACTACACGCTTTTAAGGGGAAAACTTAAATTATATGTTTTTAAATTTCGCGCAAGCGGCATCTAAAAACGACGGGCGTCTTTAAAGACGCTCTTTTTAAACGAGGCGCAGCCGATATTTTAGTTGATTTAAGGCGAAAAAACTTTGCAAAAAAAACTTCGCAAAAATTTTTTTCGTCGCTAAAAACAAATCGTTATCGTATCGCCGCCTTATAAATATCGACAAAAGGTAAAATTATGCTTATTACATTTGCAAACGGAGAAACAAAAGAATATACAAGCGGGCTTACTGCGGCGGAAATAGCCAAAAGTTTAAACGACTTTTCGGCTCGCAATGCCGTTGCGGCAAAAATCGACGATACGCTCGTTGATTTAAGCACTGTTGTTTTAGACGATTGCAAATTGACTTTTATTACCTTAAAAGACGAAGAGGGTTTAAAAATATATAGACACACGTGCGCGCACGTGCTTGCTCAAGCGATAAAAACGGTTTATCCCACGTGTTCGCTCGCTATCGGACCGACTATCGAGAGCGGTTTTTATTACGACGTCGAATTCAGAACGCCCATCACTTTTGAAGATTTGGGCAAACTCGAAGACGAAATGAAAAAGATAATAAAAGCCAACTTACCCATAGAAAGGTTTGAAACGACGAAGAAAAAAGCCATCGATTTAATGAGAAAGTACGACGAGCCTTACAAAGCGCAAATTATCGAAGAACTGCCCGAGGGCAAAAAAGTCTCGCTTTACAAGCAAGGCGCGTTTATCGATTTGTGCAAAGGTCCGCATTTGCCGTCCACGGGAAAAATCAAAGCGTTTAAACTCACGTCGCTCACGGGCGCGTATTGGCGGGGCAATTCGTCGAATAAAATGCTGTCGAGAATTTACGGTACGGCTTTTGAAAAGAAATCTCAACTCGACGATTATTTAAAGAGAATTGAAGAGGCGAAACAGCGCGACCACAATAAATTGGGGCAAGAACTCGGTTATTTTACCTCGGTGGGGCAAATAGGTCAAGGTCTCCCCGTTTTTCTGCCAAAAGGGGCAAAAGTTTTGCAAATTTTGCAACGCTTTGTAGAAGACGAAGAGGAAAAACGAGGTTATCTCCTCACAAAAACTCCCGTACTTGCAAAAACCGATTTTTATAAAACCGCGGGGCATTGCGACGATTACAGTGACAAAATGTTCGTAATCGGCGACGAAAATAGCGGAGAAGAGACTTTTACTTTAAGACCGACCGCAAGTCCTTTCCAATTCCAAGCATATCTCACAAAATCGCGCGGATATAAAGATTTGCCTTTAAGAT
>CAKQKQ010000066.1 GCA_934249265.1 uncultured Clostridia bacterium
AGGCGGCGATGGAATGTTCGACAACAAACTCACCATTTTCCGCTGGAATTTCTCCGGCTTAAATTCGGCGAGAAAGAAAAACAGTCCCGTTTACAAATTGCTTAAAGAAAAAGCGGGCATGCATTTATATGCGTCCACTGCGGGCGGTTCGGACTGGAAGACCAAACTCAACGTTATGTTCAATACGCAAATGCTCCCCGACATTTTCGTGAGTATGGGACCCGAAAACCCCAAGCAATACAGCGATATGATAGACGACGGAGTATTGATTCCCGTTTCCGATTTCGTAAGCGAGACAAAATACCCCAACATCAATAATCACCTTAAAAAATTCGATTATTTAAAGACAAATCTCTCTTACGCAAAGGGCAAGCATTGGTCTATTCCCGTCGATTGGACGCTCGAACACACGATGTATATTCGTCTCGACTGGCTCGACAATTTAAACAAACCCGAAAAATTGAGAAAAATCATTGCCGACGAACAAGGCAAAACCGAAGCGGAAGTAACCGCGGAAGAAATGGAACAATATAAATTCGCCGCACCTAAAGACTTGCTCGAGTTTTACCGCGTATGTCGCGCGTTTACTTTATACGACCCCGACGAAAACGGCAAAAACGACACTTACGGTTATACTTCGGCGGGCGGCGACGACTTGTTTGCCGACAGTTGGATGTTTATTGCGTTCGACGCGGGCTATAAGAGCATGAAAGACTATTTAGGCGACGGAAATTACACCTCGAGTTATACCAACGAGGGTGCTAAAAAAGCCATTGCTTATTTCAACGATTTATACAAAGCGGGTTATATCGACCCGTCGTGGTATGAAAACAGCACCGACGACAAGCAACAAGCGTTTACCAAAGGCGAAGTAGGAATGATGGAAGGTCACGCTTGGTACAACACTATTGTAAGAGGTTATATCGCAGCAAACACTACGGCAAATTACAAACCGAGCATAGAAGAGGCTTCTGCGGCTATCGGAGTGTTCGACCCGCCGGCAGGCGAAAACGGCACTTACGGTATAAGCGGCAACCCCAATTTCTGGACTGTCACTTGCTTAAACAACGGTATGAGCGACGCCGAACTCAACGCCGCGCTTTCGCTCATCGATTATATGCTCAGCGACGAAGGCAAAGATTTGCTTATTTACGGCATAGAGGGACAACATTTCGATTACGTTGACGGCGAAAGAGTAAGCAAAATGGGTAAGGCTGCCGACGGATTTAACAGAACGTTAAGCGAAGTAGACCCGTGTTTTGAAATTTCTTCTGTTACAAATTGGAGTACGGGTTATTTAGAGCCGTACCAAACCAATGCGGACAAAATCAACGCCGTAATGGAAAGAGCACCCAAGTACGTCACTTACCCCGATTATCCCTTCTTATCGACAAAAGCGTACGTTGAATATTGGGATATTTTGTGCGACTTTGCCGAAACCGAAGTGTTTAATATGATATGTTCTTCAAGCAATTACGTAGAAAGAAAGACGTTTACGGGCGGCAGAAAAATTCCTCTTTCATACAGTGAAATAGGTATTCCGTCGGCAAATTTAAACAGCGCGTTTGCCGATTTCGTCAAGAGATACAACAACCAAGGCGGCACGCAAATCAACAAAGAATACAACGCAGCCAAGACAAACGCAACAAAAGTTTCGTTGTTGACGCATTAAACTTTATTAAAGGATTATAGGAGAAACAATGACAAAGACTAATTATTTAAAACGAGCGGTGGCGGTACTCGCGCTTTTCGTGTTATTGTCGTGCGTGAGTTTTCCCGTTTACGCAAGCGCGGAAGAAACGACTTATAAAACGGGCGTAAGCATTACAAAACAAGGCGAAAACGGCTTTTATTACGCATGGGGCACTCCCGACAACTGCGTATTGATGGAATACGGCTACGGTTACAGCGAAAGCATATTGTGGCACGGACTCGAATTATATTCTCACATAGAAAGCGGCAATTCGGTACACCCCGGTACTTTTTGGGGAGTAATGATTATTTGGGTCGCAAAAGAGGGCGGCACTGTCACCCTTACGGGTAAAATGGAAAAAGGCTCAAACTCCGGCGACGGAGTAAACCTCGGAATTTATCATTACAGCGGCGAAAATAAGACAGCAGTTTTTGAAAAATTCGTCGACGGACAAGGCGAGCGCACTTTCCCCATCGACACTACGTTAAACTTGAAAAAGGGCGACAACATAGTGTTTTATTGCGACAGCGGAAACGCCAAAGACAACAGTGCGGACAGTTGCGGCTTCCCTTGCGAAATTAAATACACGCAAAGAGACGGAGATATAGAAACGGGCGATTTGGCTAAATATCTCAACGTGGGCAGAGCCGGCGACGTGGGCGGTTTCAAGCATATCGACAAGCCTTACGGCGCGGAAGTTACCGACGGAACTTTGACTAAAAAAGAAACGACCACATCAAGCGGTTGCGGCGCAAACGCAATGGCGAGCGGTTCGTTTATAGCAGTCGTTCTTGCGGCGTTTGCCGCGTGCGTTGCGCTTAATAAAAGGAGGAAGGCGAAATGAGAAAGTTTAAAAGTTTGATTTGCGCCGTCCTTGCGGCGATAAGCGTGGTTTGCGCGGTTTCGTGCGGTGGCGGAACGAATACTACTTATTCTCCCGCATTGCCCGCTCAACCCAAAGACGATTATAGACAATATTTAAACGAGCAGTGGTCGAGCGTAAACGATATGTCCGACATGCAAGGGTATAGAAATTGGTATTATTATTGCGGCGACCCCGACGACAAATCGCTTGAATTAATGGTTTTTAACGATTATTACGGTCGTTGGAGCAGTAAATATCAGCAATTATATTTCGACACTTACATGTGGAGCAACGTTTGGCTTCCCGAAGACCAACAAGGTTACGGCATAGGCATGGGATTTAAAGCCCCCGCAAGCGGTAGATTACAAATCGTTGCGGAAGTAACTCTTCTCGCCGAGGCTAAATACAACAGCGGCGACGGCGTGGTATTTTCGATTTCCGATAAAAACGGACTTCCTCACGACGCAATGTCTATCGACGCTTATCAAGGCGGACAAAAGCAAACGATGAATTTGACGATAGATATAAAAATGGACGAAGAAGTGTTGTTTATGCTTTTCCCCAACACCAACAACAAAAACGATTTTACCGAAGTAAACGTCACAATAAAATACGCAAAATAAAAGGTTTATATGAAAATACAGCATTTTAACGGAATTGACGCAATTTTTGCCACCGACGACAAATTCGGTCTCACGGCATTTACCATCGTCCCTTCCCGATTAATTGAAAAGGTAATAGAAGAAAAAGTGCTTTCTTCTTCCGATACGTACGGACATTTACGCCCCGAACCGATGATTCAAATCGCGCTTTCGGGCGATTCGCCCACGAGAGATTTTTCCTCGGGCGTGTCTCTCCGCAACACCTCTACGGCTCTCGATTTGCGCTTTATAGAGCAAAACAGAGAAGAAACCGAAAACCAAATAAAAGTAGTCACCGTTTTTAAAGGAGAAAAAAGCGGAATTACCGTTTATCACACGCTTTGCCAAAACAAAGGCTATTCCGCGCTCGAGTGTAGCGTAAAAGTGGTAAACACGAGCGACAAGCCGATTACGCTTGAATATCTCGCGTCGTTTACGGTCGATTGCTTATCCCCGTTTGTTTTGGAAAACGACGCCGACGAGTTGTATATTCACAGAATAAACAATTATTGGGCGGGTGAAGGCAGACTTCAAAGTGCGCCTGCGTCTTTTTACGCAATGGAAGACTCGCAAACGCGGTTCGGCTATCGCATGGAAAGGTTCGGACAAAACGGCACTATGCCCGCAAGGGGATATCTTCCGTTTGTGGCAATAGAGGACAAGGCAAACGGCGTAACTTGGGCTTGTAATATGCAAGCACCGGAGTCATGGCTTATAGAAGTGGGTCACCACAATTCGGCTTTACATATGTCGGGCGGCATCGCCGATTTCACTTCGGGACATTGGAGAAAACGCCTCGATATAGGGCAGAGTTTTTGCGCAAGACCCGCGTACATAACGGTTGCCGAAGGCGATTTATTGGCGGCGTGCAACAACCTTACCGAGTACAGAAAGCCGCTTATTTCCCGCAGCGCAAGCGATAACGATATGCCCATTATTTACAACGAATTTCTCTACACACACGGCGAGCCGACGTTTGAAAAAGAAATAAAACAACTTCCGTTTTTAAAAGACTTGGGAGTAAAATATTTCGTGATAGACGACGGTTGGTATTGCGATTTGCAAAAAAAGCGCAACTTTTTGGGCGATTGGGAAACGGATAAACAGCGTTTTCCGTCCGGACTTAAAGGCTTTTCTGACGAATGTAAAAAATTCGGCATAAAATCGGGCATTTGGTACGAATTTGAAAACGTGACCGAGGGCGCGCCGATTTGCGAAAACAAAAACTTATTTCTCACTTTCGACGGCAATATAATTAAGCACGAAAACAGAATGTTTTTGGATTTCAGAAAGAAAGAAACGATAGACTTTTTGAAAGAAAAAGTAATCGATTTAATGAAAAAGGAAGATATCGGTTACGTCAAAATCGACTACAACGAAAATATCGGCTTGGGCGTTGACGGAACGGAATCGTACTGTCAAGGTTTGCGCGAACATATGGAGTGCGTAATTGATTTTTACCGCGAAATACGCAAAGAGTTGCCCGATTTAATCATCGAAACTTGCTCTTCGGGCGGTATGAGACACGAGCCGCTTTTCTTGACTTTGGGCGATATGGTGTCCTTTTCGGACTTCTGCGAAAACCCCATGGGCGCGGTTTGCGCGTGCGATTTACACAGGGTTTTGCTCCCTTCGCAAATGCAAGTTTGGGCGTACCTTGACAAGTCGTTTTCAGCCGAAAGAGTATATTACGCTTTGGCAGAGGGCTTGTTGGGCAGATTATGCTTGTCGGGCGATATTGCCGAACTTTCTTCCGAGGCAAAAAGCATCGTAAAAGCGGGCTGTGAGTTTTACGAAAAGATTAAATTTATAATTAAAGACGGCAAAACGATACATATCGACACGAGCGAAATTACCTCGTTCCGCAAGGAAAAGGGCGCGTTTTCGCTTGCAAGACTGTCAAACGACGAAAAATACGCGCTTGTGTACGCCTTTGCGGTAGATAAAAACGCTTGTTGTGAAATTGCTTTGCCGAATAATTATGAAATAATCGACGTATACGGCACGGCGAAAGCAACTACTAAAAACGAAAAAGTAATTATTTCGCACTGCGGAGAAAAATATTCTTCTGCGGTGGTTCTCTTAAAATTGGATAAGGAGATTTAATAGATGAACAATAAATTTAAAAAATTAGCGTGCATTTGCATGAGTGCGATCACGCTTTGCGGTTGTACGGGCGGCACGAGTGTGACCGACGTCGAGTATATAAACCCGTATTCGGACACTTACGCCGTCAGATACGACACTAATTCTTCGGCGGACATCACCGTAGATTTTTCAAAAAGAGACGGCAGCATTTCTCAAAACGTCAAAAAAATAGATATGTTTTCGCCCACATGGAATTTCTTAAAGGGTTCTGGACTCGATTACGGTTCGCTCGATTCTTTAAAATATATGAAAGAACTTAAAAGCGAAGCGATGAGAGTGGATATGATGTTCGGTAACGGCGGTATAGGGCAAAACTCTTTCACGCAAAACGGCATAGTCGATACCGACAACGCTTGGTATAAAGTAAACACGTTGGCTGATTATTTAGAGCGTGGCGGCGCGTTGCCGTACTTTATCATGGTAGGCATACCGAGTTATGCTCAAGCGGACGGCGGAAACGCTAAATCTTACCCCGATATGGAAAAGTACACCGAATTTTGCCGCAACACCGCTAAATATTTCAAAGACAGCGACAGAAGAATTATTTACGAAACGTGGAACGAACCCGACTTAAACGCAACTTCTTATTGGACGAGCGGTATGCCGTTGTTTATCGACACGAGCGTAGCCGCAACGAAAGCGTTTAAAGAGGGCGACCCCGACGCATACGTTGCCGAACTCGGGCTTTGCTGGCCGGTCACGTTCTGCAAAGATTACGTTTCTTCTATAGAAGGCACTTTGTGGGATTATTACATGAAAAAGAGCGCGGAAGCGGGCAACCATATCGACGCTTTCACTTGGCACTATTACGGCGATTCTTCGGCGAATATGGAAGGTTGCCAAAAGCACAGAGAAGACTTTTCTTATTATAAAGAGGCGGTGCGTGAAGCGATAAATAAAGACAACGAAAAATACGACCTTTACACGATGACTCAACACTGCACGGAGTTTTCTCCCGCGGCGACGGGCTCGGGCATAGTCGTTCAAACGGGACTTATACCCAAACTTTACAAAGCGATAGATTACGTTTTGGAAACGACGGATATCTCGCGTTTTTCGTGGGCGTCGTATTTGATGAGCGAATTTTACTTAATCGACCCGTATTCTTGGAAAAAATCACCCGTGTTTTACGTGCTTTGGTCTTACGGCAGACTTCCGCTTTCACCCGTAGAAGTGGTTGCGGGCGACGGAATTAAAGACACGTTCGGTTGGGAAACGGGCGTTGACTCTAAACGAGCGGGCGCGGTAATTTACAACAAGACTTTAAACGACACTTACACCGTTTCGGGTTCGTCTTACAAACAAAGTGCAAAAGACAGCAGGGACGTAAGCGTAAAACTCACGGGCGTGCCGTTTACCGCTAAAAACGCTAAAATTTATTTAATCGACAACGAACACGTAAGTTACAACACCGAGACTTCAGAGCCGTATCTCGTGATGGATTTAAACGGCGATAAAGTCAAAAACGACGTTGTTATCGACCTTAAAATCCCAGGCAACGCGGCGATGTATATCGAACTCGACGACGGCGACGGACAATGCGAAACCGACTTTGAAAACGAGTTGAAAGAGCATATCGTAAGAAAAGACTATTATTATGAAGAGCGCGCCGACTTGATGCCGTATTCCGACATTCACGAAAACTCTTTCGAGGTATCACTCGGTATGCTCGGTCACGAAACGGGCAAAACCGCAATTACGGTTACGCTCGATGACATGAAAGACTTTGAAAAACTTGCGTTAGATTACAATATCTACGGCGATATGAGCGGCGCGGCAAAGACAAAAGCCTTGGGTGTGAGAGTAGATTACCACACGAGTAGCGGTTATATTTCTTCCGCAGATTATTATTGGAGAAACTTTAAAGACGGATTTGTATACAAAGGCTGGGGAACGGGCGAAAAAGCCGCTTATTCCACGGGCTTCGGTTCTGATTTAAACGGCATTTTCAATATACCGCTAATGGAAAAATCTCCCGTAGGCTGGGACGGAAGAATTATGCTCACTTTCTACATGAAAGATTGCGGCACAAACGCTTCCGCGGTATTTCAAGCCAAAGGAATTTAGTAAATAAAAATAAAGAGTGCGCGGTAATTTAGCCGTGTACTCTTTGTAAATTTATAATTAAGTTTTTTTATAAATCGTCCGAAAATTTTTAAATTTTACCGCGTGACGGTACAAGAGGATAAAATGTTTAACGAAACGACAAACGGCATAATTGCATACGACAAACGACTTAAACCTATTTTAAACGGCGACGGCATTTCTTGCAAAATAAGCAAAAGCCGCATAAACGATTATATCGAGCAAATCACGCTTAAATACGTCAATAATACAACCGAAAAAACAGAATATTTGCCTTTTTATCAAGAGGAAAGAAAGGGCAGTCTTGATTTTTATATCATTCCGTGCGTAAACTATAACGGCAACGACTTCGGCGACGGCAAAGAGCCTAAAGGACTCGATATAAACGGCGAGCCTTGGATTTTTTCTTCGGACAGGACGGGTACGCCCGGGTGCGGAATTGTTTTAAGCGGCGGCGTGTGTTATGCTTTGTTCGGTCAGACAAACGGAGAAAATATACGCTGTTCGGCGAGTATCTTCAAAAGCGAGCAAAGCGTGTTTCAAAGGATATATTTTACTCATATCGAGTACCCGAAGTGCTATTTAAGAAAGTTCGATTACGGCGACCCGATAATTAAGTTTTTGACTATAAACGCGGGCGAAACGCAAACGTTTGAGTGTTTCGAGTATAAAAAAGATGCGGCTAATGGCGATGTGTATTCTTATGATAAATTGTTTGATTATCTTACGCAAACCGCGCCGAAACTTTATCCGCGATTTTGCGCCGACGAAGTGAAAAAACAGTGCTTTTCGGTAACTATGAGCATGGTCGAAAAAACGCCTTTCGGCACGCTGTCAAACATGGGTTTACTTCCCGACGGAGAGCATAAAATAGGCGACGAAAACTGTAAGTTTATTTATAGAAAACACGGCAAGTACGAAATAGGTTGGTGCGGACAAAATATCACCGTTGCTGAAATGCTTTTGCGAAAATTTCTCGATTCGGGCGATACGTATTGCGTAAAAACGGCAATAGATATTGTGCAAACGTGGTTAAAACTGCGTCATAAGTCGGGACTTGTAAGCGCAAATTACGACGTGCCGCACAATAGCACCGAGCGCATCGACACGTGCAACGAAGGTTGGCTCGTGTATAAACTTTGTTTGATTATAGAACTAATAAATGACAACAAGCAAAAGGTGATAAATGCGTTTAGCGGAGAGAAAAACATAGACGAGTTTTTGTCTCAAGCGGAAAATTGCGTTGACGGCATTTGCGAAGTGTTTTTTAAAAATTATCCGCAAAAATTGCCGCAAGCGGTTTATCCCGACGGCTCTTTGGCGATAGAAAAAGGCTGTGCGGGCACGATACTTGCGGCGGGAATAGCGTATGCCTATAAAGTTTTTAAGCAAGAAAAATATCTAAATTTTGCGATTAAATATTTTGACGCTTATTATGACGAGTATTTAAAAAATTCGTTGTGCGCGGGCGGCGCGCTCGATACTTATTGCGTCGATAAAGAAAGCGCAGGACCTATTTTGCGCACTGCATTACTGCTTTATGAGTACACAAACGATAAAAATTACTTGCAAAAAGCGGAAAATATAGCGCATTATTTAATGACTTGGACGTTTTATTTCAACGTGCCGTTCGATAAAAACACCGACTGCGGCAAACTCGACATAAAAACGGCGGGCGGCACTGCGGTGTCGGTTGCGCATCATCACATTGACTGTTGGGGAATTTTTTACGTGCCCGATATGATTAAACTTTATAATCTCACGGGCAATGCCGCTTATTTAACTCAAGCCGAAATGTTGTGGAATTTCACTTTGCAGTTTTCAAGCGACGGAAACTTGGTTTTGCACGGAATGAAACGACCATACGGCACTCAAAACGAAGCGGTTATTCAATGCAATTGGCACGGTGTAGACGAGAGCAAAGGTCTGTTAAACGACTGGCTCGTCGCTTGGGTAAAAACCTTTCAATTGGACGTGCTATATTCAAAAGAGTTTATAAATTCTCCTATTTCAAAATAGAATACTTCAATTTAAAAGCGATGCCAAACTGTATACACGGCGTCGCTTTTTAAATGCGATTAAAGCCGCGTATTTTAGTGTAAACGGTCAATTTAATCGGTGGTATAAAAAGGTCTGCGAAATGCTAAAATTGCCTATTTTACGGTATACGTATCGCGCAAAAAAGTAAAAATATATAAAATTCAACGATTGACTACACAAAAACTTCACGCCGACAAATTTCAAACAATATTAAAAAGCAATAAAAAAGCGGGCTTGCAAAAATGTAAGTCCGCTTTAAGTTTTTATTAAGTTTAATAAGTCTGCCGTTTAAAACAAACTTTTTTGAGTAGTGAGCGATTTTGCTTCGCCGTCAACAGCCGAAACGAGGTAAATATTGAATTGACCTTTTGCAGTTACGCCCGTTACGTTAAGCAAAGTAATATCGCCGTACAGCGACGAAAAATCGGAATTATCGTCGTGGTCGATATGCACTACCGCGTTGCCCAAAACGTCGTCCACTGCGTTTAAATTCAAAGTGAGATTATACGTCGGCGAAGAGTAAGAGTAATCTTTAAGCACGTCGTCAAAGCCAAAAGTCTTTTTGTTTTCGCTGTTGATGGCGTCGGTAATAGTGTCGTTAATCGTTTGAGTAAAGTTTAGCATTTGTAAGATATAATCAAATGCGTTTTCTTTAAACTGCTGTTCGGTTACCGTTGTGTCATAACTGC
>CAKQKQ010000067.1 GCA_934249265.1 uncultured Clostridia bacterium
GGGTGGTCATCACCACGAAAAACTTTTTGCTCGGCACGGTTATGCACTTTGTAAACAACTTATTTGTAAGCGTAATTGCCGTGTTTTACGAAATTATGGCTTCGTTTTTCCCGAAATTTCAATATATAATGAATTCGGTGACGATAATCGTGGGCATCGTTTTGCTTATCACTTCAATTTGGTACTTCGGGAAAATTGCGTTAAAAAATTATAAGGCAAAACTGTTAAACGAAACTCAAAACGAGTATCAAACGGTGGGCAAATATTGTCTTGCGACAGTTTCGCAGTGCGAATATACAAGCGAGGCGAAACCTCAATACGAAATTCAACCGCTTGCTGAAAGCAAAGACGACGAAAGGTTGTTTTTCTACAGAAACAGGTTCGTTCCGTTTAATAAAAAGTCAAATAAAAAATTATCCGTCATTTTATACGTAATCGGCGTGGTTTTTGCCGTAATATTGATTTTTGCCGACGTGTTTAACGGATAGTTTAATGGGAGTATAATATGCTTTTAGAAAACGCTATCAGTTATATCGAGAATATGAGCAAACTCTTTACCGAGTTCGGAAGCGGACAGTTGAGAATATTGTTTATCGCGTTTTTGTCCTTTACCGTATTATTGTGGATAGTAAACTATGTTTTTATGGGAGTAGGACTATATAAACTCGCAAAAAACAACGACGTGCAACGCGCTTATTTGGCATGGATTCCGTTTGCTAATTTATATTTAATGGGTAAACTTGCGGGCAAAACCTCGATTTTCGGTTGGAAAATAGCCAATATCGGTCTTATCGTAATGATTTTAAATCTCGTTACCGACGGTCTTTCGGCTTACGTCGATTTTTGCACTTATTTCCCGTTTTCTTACAAACTCGTGGTTAAAGGCGTGCTCGGCACTGTGCCTTCCGCATATCCAAGTATGTGGTGCGAGGCTTTTGCGATAATCACCGAAATAACAGAAATTGCAAACATTTTCTTCACGCTTGCGTTGCTTTTTGCGTTCTTCAGAAAGTTCAACCCCGCAAACAGCATGATTTTTGCGTTGATATCTTTCTTTTTATCGCCGATTATGGGCATATTCGTATTTGCGTGCAGAAACAAAAAAGCCGTTGATTTCAACGAGTATATGAGAAAACGCCAATACGATTATTACACGAGAAATAATCAAAATCCTTTCGGCGGTCAAAATCAAGGCAACCCGTACAATAGCGGCGAAGAAAAGACAAACAATTACCGTCCGCCCGAAAACCCGTTTAAAGAGTTTCCCGACGGCAACAATGGGCAAAATAATCAAAATAAAGACCCGTTTGACGGAAAATTCAATTAAGGTAATATTATGAACGAAAATATATCCGCAATATCCACTGCAAGAGGTGTCGGCGGAGTGGCTATAGTGAGAGTAAGCGGCGATACGCCGCTTGAAATAGCGAAAAAAATGTTTATCCCGCTCGGGAAAACCAAAGTGGAAAATTTCGAGCCGTACAAAATGTACACGGGTGAAATCGACTGCGGGTCGTTTAAAGATTTCGGCATGTGTGTTTACTTTAAAGGACCTAAAAGTTATACCGGCGAAGACATGGTTGAATTTCATTGTCACGGCGGCATTGCGGTATCCGAAGGAGTGCTTAAAGCGACTTTTAAAAACGGAGCGCGCCCCGCAACAAACGGCGAATTTACAAAACGCGCCTTTTTAAACGGCAAATTGTCGCTTTCTTCCGCAGAAGGTTTAATCGATATGATAAACAGCGAAAGCGAAGCGGGAGTAAAGGCGGGGTATTATTTATACAGAGAAAAATTAAACGCAAAAATCAAACTTTTGCAAGACAGTCTCACTTATTCTCTTGCTGAAATCGACGCAAACATCGACTATCCCGAAGAGGGGCTTGAAGAAGTTGCGACCGAGAAAACGCAAGAAAGTTTGAGATACGTAAAAGAAGAAGTGCAAAAACTCATTTCCGCATACGGCACGGGCAGAAAAATCAAAAACGGCGTTAAGGTTGCCATTTGCGGCAAGCCGAACACGGGCAAAAGTTCTATTTTAAATGCTCTTTTGTCTTACGATAAGGCTATAGTTTCGTCCGTTGCGGGCACTACGAGAGACGTTGTCGAGGGCGAACTCGATATAAACGGAGTCAACTTTTTGTTTTTCGACACTGCGGGAATAAGGCAAAGCGACGACGAAATCGAAAAAATAGGCATAGACCGTTCTTCGGATATGATTAAACAAAGCGATGTTTGTTGTTTCGTTGTGGACGGCAGCAGACCGAGCGACGACGAAGATAAAGCGGTTTATGAAAAAATCAAGGATAAAAACGTCATTATAATAATCAATAAAAACGACGAAAAGCAAGTAGACTGCGAGTATAAAGCGGATATCAGCGTATCGGCGAAAACGGGTGACGGAATAGACGGGCTTAAACGCCTTTTATACCAAAAAAGTTTTTCGTCGGGTATTGATTTATCCGCAGACCTTCTCACCGAGGAAAGGCACTATTACGCCCTTAAAAACGCCCTTGAATACTTAAACAAAGCGTACGAGGGTATAGGGATAATTCCTCTCGATTTAATATCCGTCGATATGCAGCGCGCGTGGGAATATTTGGGCGAAATAAGCGGCAACACAGCCAACGAAAATATTATAAACGAAATATTTTCCAAGTTTTGCGTGGGCAAATAATTATTGGTGCGTTTACGTTTTTAGAGCGATAAATCGTCGGCAAAACGTGCGTTTTTACCCATAAAACAACGGAAATATAATTATATATATTATAATAATGATAAAGCGTCCTTTATAAGACGCTTTTTTCTATGTGTAAAAACGAATATTGAAAACCGTCGGTTTTATCGCGCGGTTTAGCATGATGAGAAATTATGATATAATATTTTATCTAACGGACGGCAGAGCGGTTACATTTTTTAAAAAGAATAAAAAATTTGCTTAAAATAAATTGCTTTTTTTTGTTTTATATATTATAATGATAAAGCGTCGTAAGAAAAGACGCAAAAATTTAACGTTTTTAATGATTAAAGCGCATAGAGAGGTGTCTGAGCGGTTTAAGGAGCACGATTGGAAATCGTGTGTACTCTATAAAGGTACCGAGGGTTCAAATCCCTTCCTCTCTGCCAAACAAAAAGGAAACAAGTTTTACTTGTTTCCTTTTTGTTTTACCGTCAATGGAAGGGATTTGGACGGGAGCGACGGCGCAAAGCGGTTGTTTGGTTTAGCATAATCGTGTCGCGCAAGTCACGATAAATATAAAAGACTTTTGTTTTGATTAGCGAAAGTCTTTTATTCTTTTTTTGTGTACTTTCATAAAAACTAATATTAAACGGTATAAATGTAAAAATTGCTGTTTTGTTTTTTATAAATACAAGACCGATTTTTGTTAATTATATCTTCTATTAATTATATAAGGAATAGAGTATTAATAAAGAAAAAATTTATTGTATACAAATAATTCTTTTAAGAGGTACATACTTTAAAGTGTTGCTTATTTGACAAAATAATACTTAAACGCCAAAATGCGTGTGCTGAAATAATAGAGTATCTTAAAGCGGGTTTTCGGTGAAAAAATCGCCGTTGATTATTTATTCATCGGCGGTGAAAAGAATTATAAATTTTTCGTCGATTTTTATGTGCAATTAGCACATATTCAGTGTACAAGTTGCACAATTAGCGTGTTCCGTTTGCACGTAATCGAAATTTGCGGCGTAAATATGATTATAATCTGCGAAAAAGGTTTATTAAATAAATTATTGACGGTATAATATTTATTTTTAACAAAAAATCAAGCGTTTTGTATTATTTAATTAGATTTGCAATATTATTTTTTAAATAAAATATGGCAAAATTTATAAAATCGTAAAATTTGTTAAATTTAGGTGTCGTTAAAATTCAATACAAATGCTTGAAAAATGTGAAATTTTTAAGAATTTTTTTGATAAAACGGTTATAAATCAGTTGACAAGAGCAACTGTTTGTTGATATAATTTTGGCAATTATTTTTACTATATGCTGTTTAATATAATTAAAGTAAATAAAATTTTGCGCGCGTAAAAACCGCGTGAATAAATTTTTGAGTTTAATCGAAAATTATTCATTGCAAAATACAATACCTCGCCCGTATTGGACTAAAGTTATGTTTCGGCATTAGCAAAGGAGGTTTACATGAAAAAGAAACATTTGCTTATTATTGCAACTTGGTTGATGCTTTTGACGGTATCGATGAGTATGTTGACTTTTGTCGGCTGTGGCGACGACGGTAAAAAAGTATTACACGTCGACACAGAAATAGTAGGCACGTATTACGTTGATGACGGCGACGTTGAAAACACGTTGACGCTCGAAGTCGATTCGTTTACGTTGGTTTTCGGCGGAGTTACTCAAACAGGCGAGTATTCGTCGTATGACAACTCTTCGGCGACAAACGTAAAAGTCGGTTTAAAACTTAAAGACGGCACGTGCGAACTTGCATATTCAAGAGGTGTAGTTGTTTTGTCGTATAACGGCAACAGTTACAGGATGCTTAGAAAGGTTGACTATACGGTGACGTTTGATACCGACGGGGGTAGTTCGGTTGCAGCACAGACCGTCCAAAACGGACGTAAGGCCAATAAACCCGATGATCCTCAAAAAGACGGATACGTTTTCTTGGGTTGGTATAAAGACAACACTTACGCCGATAAATACGATTTTGAAAACACGGCGGTCGTTTCTTCGATTACTGTATATGCGCGTTTTATCAAACTCGATCCTAACGCTAAAGTATATAACGTTAATTTCGATCTTGGCGCATACGGTGATAATTTAAGTATTCCCGCAATGCAAACGATCAACCAAAAACTTTATAATTTACCCGTACCGAAGGTAGAAGGCGAAGAGTTTTTAGGTTGGTGGATCAGCGATTACGGCACTGCAGATAAACTTTCGAGAAAATATAAAGAGCAAACTATCAACGAAGATACTACTTTATATGCTGTTTGGGCAAGCGAGAATCCCGCGGTATCCGTAAACGAAAACGGCGCGGAATGGTCGGTAAAAGGCAACGCGAAAAAGTTTACTATAGTTATCAAAAACGCAGCGGGCACCGAACTCGGAAGAGAGACCGGTGAAAAAACTTCTTATGCTTTTAATTTCGGCGAGGTAGCAGAGGGCGATTACACTGTCGAAGTTACTTGCAACGGAAAGACTACGGTTGCTTATTACCTCAACAAACCTTTAAACAAAGTAAATGAATTTACCGTAGAAGGTAACGTTTTGAAGTTTGAAGGCGTTGAAGGCGCAGAAAAATACTTATTGACAATTGTTTGCGGAAACGCAACTCACGAGCATAACGATATCGATTTGGGAACAAACACTCAATACGATTTTTCGGCATGCGAAATGAAAGACGGAAAACTTACTTTCGTAGTTAAAGCAGTTGCCGAAGGTCACGCTACGTCCGTATCCGACGAGTACGTTTTGGATAGAGTTCTCGACGCTGTAACGGGTCTTACTGTTGACGCTGAAACCGAAACGGTTAAGTGGAACGCTGTTGCAAACGCAGAGGCTTACGTTATCGAATTGACGAGCGGTGAAACAAAAGTTGAAAAGACTTTGACCGAAACTCAATTTGAAATCGGCGAATATGCTGCCGGTGCATGGACTATTAAAGTAAGAGCGATCAACAAACTTTACAATTCTCCCGAGTATACTACTTATGAGTATACCAAGACGAGACTTGCAAGTCCTTCTCAAATATCCGCTCGTTTAAATGTTATTACTTGGAACGCTATCGAAGGCGCGACGGGTTATTTGGTTGAAATCGACGGCGAAGAATATTCCGCATCTACTAACAGTTTGACTGTAGATGAAGACGTTTACAATAAAGGTTCGTTCGCTGTAAGAGTAAAGGCTCTCGGCGCAACCGAGGCGCAAAACTCGCTTTACAGTAAATTATTAAATGTTTTGGGCGAGTTGACCGAAGTTAAATACGCAAACGGCGTTGCTACGTGGAGTCCGGTTATCGGCGCGACTAAATACGGCGTGTCGGTAGACGGTGGAAAAGAAACTTACGTTGAAGACGGTTCGTGCGAATTAGAATACGCATTCACTTCGGCGGGTTCGCATACTTTGAAGGTAAGCGCATATTCCGGCGATACGCTTTTGGACGATATGGTTATCGATTTAACTCTCTATGCCGTTAATTTCAATACAAGCGGCGGGGATAAATTCGATACTTTGTATAAAGTTAAAGGCGATACGGTACAACTTCCCGAAAACGCCGCTCGTGCGGGTTATAATTTCGTAGGTTGGTACGATAAGGCAGAAGGCGGCAACAAATACGAAGGCGAGCTTACGGTTGGCGAAGCAAACCTCACCGTATATGCTGCTTGGAGCGGTAAAACATATCAAGTTACGCTTGTCGTTGGCGACGGCGGAACAATGGAAGGCGAAAACGTATTTACGGTTGTTTACGGCGATGAATTCCAATTCCCTGTTGCTGTTTGTAAAGATGTCGATAAGGCGTTCGGCGGTTGGTTTAGCGCGCCGACAAAGGGTGTTTCTTACACTGATAACGGCGGTAACGGAAGATTTAGGTGGAACGTTGCTCAAGATACGACTTTGTACGCTCAATGGGAAACGACGGGTTTGGTTTACGAACTCAACACCGACGGCGAGTCGTATATGGTTAAAAAGAGTGAAGGCGTCAACTACTTAAAGACGCTTGAAATTCTTGCAACTTACAACGGAAAACCCGTTACGCATATTTTGTCCAACGCATTTGCGGGTTGCGCAAATCTTGAAAAGATACGTATCCCGAGTTCTATTCAAAGCATATTCCTTTATGCGGGCGGCGACGAAGATTCTAACGGTCCTAACGTAAACGGTTCTGCATTCTACAATTGTCCTGCTCTTAAAGAAATCGAAGTATACGATGCGGGCGGTGAAAAATTCTACGCTTCCGTAAACGGATGTTTATACAAATTAAAGAACGAGCAACTCGATAGATTAGAGTATGTGCCGAAGGGACAAAACGTAAAAGGTACGTTTGAAATTGCCGACGGAACAAAGACAATCCCCGCTAAAGTAATGTCAAGTATGTCGAATATTACAGAGATAATTATTCCGTCAAGCGTTACTTACGTAGGCGACGGTGCGTTTAACTCTTGTTATTCGTTGAAAACAGTGAGATTCCTTCCTACTGCAGACGGCAGTCTTGGTGAAGATCTTACCGTTAAGGCGGCGTTTAAATATCATAAAGAATTGACTACCGTAATTTTCCCCAAGAGACTTGTAAATCTTGATTTAGAAGCGTTCTATCAATTCAGTAGCGACGTTCCATTGCTTAAAGCAATCACTATTGAAGAATTGGGTACAGAGAAAAATACTTCTTTGAATTATTACGATATAAACGGTATTCTTTGCTATGGTAATACGGTTGTATATTGCCCGAAAGCATATGAAGGTGAATTCAGAGTACCTGTAGGTATTACCAATATCGGAGCGTCGGCGTTTGAAGGTTGCAACGGTCTTACTTTCGTTTATATTCCCGGTTATGTAAGATCGATAGGCGAAAGAGCATTCTACGGTTGTGCAAATGTACAAAGATTGGTGTTTGATCAAAGCGAAGAAAATGCCGATCTCAGAATCGAAGCAAGCGCATTTTACGGATTACAACTTATCCAAGAGGTGATTTTACCTCCCGCACTCGTATATCTCGGAGAAAATGCGTTCGGTAATACTGTTTTGCTTGAAAAAGTCACGATGAATATGTCTCGTGAATTCGAGTTGAAAAACGAAGCGTTTAAAAAGAGTTCTTCTTCCGGTAACGGAGATTCGTTTGTTCGTTCGCTTGTGATTGGTGCAAGCGTAAGAGACTTTAATATTACGGGCGTTGTTGGTACGGGACTTGAAAAAATAGAAGTAGATCCCGACAACGAATACTTCCTTTCTGAAGATAACGTATTGTACGATAAAGCCCAAACAAAGATACTTTTCATACCTGAAAATGTGGTTGAATATACTATTCCTTCCACGATTAAAGAAATCGGTGCAAATATGTTTGCTGGTAAGCCGTTCACTTCTATCACGATAGGTAAAGGTGTTGAAGTAATAGGTGACGGAGCATTTGCGGGTTGCGAATATCTTACTTCGATAATATTCGAGCAAGGCGGTACAAATAAAATAACTATCGGTAAAAACGCTTTCAGAGGCGCTAAATTGGTAGAAACGCTTATTCTTCCGGAAAGAACCGAAACAGGCTCTGTTATCGAAGAGTACGCTTTTGCGACAAATTCTTATTCCGGTTCGGGCTTGGCGATTACGACTCTTACTGTTCCCGAAGGTTTCACGACAATCGGAAGATTTGCTTTTAGAGGAGCAAACAGTCTCGTTACTTTAAATCTTCCTTCGACGATAGAATCGCTCGGAGTATATGAAGATGGAGACAGATACCAGTCCTCTAACGAAGCGAAGATGGTTCTTAAAAATCCTGGAGTAAACATCGTCAACAACTGTTATCAACTTGAAATGATCAATGTTGCCGAAAATTGCGAAAAATACGGCTCTATAGACGGTTTGCTTTATGCAAAAGATGCCGAAACGGGTGAGTATACGTCTCTTCAAGCCGTTCCCATAAAAGCAAAAGGCGGCAAGTTACCTCAGACAGAAGAGGGAGCAGAAGATGAATACGGTTATATTGAAGTTCCCGCTACGGTAGACACGATATGCGACTATGCATTCTACTTCAATACCGCAGTTAGAGAGGTTGTTTTCCTTGGAGAACACGAGACGTTCTCTATCGGTAACAATGCATTCTATTTTGCAGAAACGCTCAAAAAAATCGGATTACCTTCAGGTCTTGATATACTTCCCGAAAAAATATTCTCGAGTTGTAAATCGCTTGAAGAAATAACCGTACCTAACACCGTTACAAGCATTGAAATGAATGCGTTTAGCGGATGTGCGGCACTTAAAAAGATTACGTTTGCTCCCGGCGGAGATAAAGAACTTACAATAGGCGACGGTACTTCTCAAAGCACGAGCGGACCACCGGTATATACAGGCGTATTTAAAGGTTGTGACGCTCTTGAAGAAGTAATATTTACGGACAGACTTACTTACCTCGGTAAACAAGCGTTCCTTGAATGTAAGTCACTCAAGAGAGTAGTTTTGCCTTCAAGCGTGGAAAAAATCGCAGCAAGTGCGTTTAAGGATTGTAAAGCACTTACCTCGATAGAATTTACCGATGCTGGTGAAAAAGCGGCAAAAGAAATGACTATTGACAGTTATGTATTCCAAAATACCCCTATCACGTCTATAGATTTGCCGGATAATTTGACCGTGATTAACGATTACGCTTTCAGTGGTACGCTTTTGGAGAGTTTGTCTATTCCCGCAAGCGTAAAGACTTTGGGTGTGTTGAGCGTTTCAAATCTTACGTCTCTTACATCTATTACATTTGAAACAAAAGACGGAAAGAGTGATCTTACTACGTTGAGTAGTAGAGCATTTTCAAGTTTGAAATCGCTTACGTCTATAGATTTAAGTGAGACGAGTATTACCGAACTTCCTTCTTCGTTGTTTATAAACGCAACGGCACTCACTTCTGTAAAATTGCCGTTAACAATTGAAAAAATAGGTGCTTCGGCATTTAGCGGATGTACGGCTCTTACGGAATTTGAGTTCCCGAAAGATGCAAACGAAAAGAGCAACGTAACGAGTATCGGCAACCAAGCATTTGAAAATTCTGGACTTACGAGATTTGAGTTCCCCGAAACCAACAATACGCTTACAATCGGAACGAAATTGTTTAACGGATGTGAAAATCTCACTTATCTTTATATTTCCAACTCGGTTAATCCCGATGAATTGGGTGCGGCTGTAGTAGGTGCGACTGCAATTTCTACATTCGATACGGCTCCCGGTTCTACATTGAGTTTCGATGCGACGAACAAACTTATGCTTTCCGTGGTAGATGCCGAAGCGGAAAACAAAACTTATAAAATCATTAAGGCATACGACAGAGTTCCTACGGTAAACGGCACGTTTACAATTCCGGCAAACGTAGTCGAAATAAGCGACAACGTATTTGCAAACATGAACTACATTACCACTATTATCATTCCTTCTACGGTAAAGGTAATAGGAGCAAGCG
>CAKQKQ010000068.1 GCA_934249265.1 uncultured Clostridia bacterium
CCTCGAAGTAACACGGCTTTTGAATGTAAATCGCACGACGATTTGGCGCAGAAGAATGAGCCTGCAAAGGAAATACGCACTTGCTACAAACAACCTTTAATATAAATTTTTAGACGGATAAACTATCAAAATTTATCCGTCTATTTTTATGCCGTTTTTACGCTTTATTTTTACCTTCAAACTCGCAGGGATTTTGCGACAATGGCGATTAGGCGTGTGCTTGTCTTGAACAAGTGGAAAGCAAATATTTCAACTCATTAAAGTCGGAATATCTTTTTATTGTTTCAAATCTCCAATTATTGCTCCGTTTGAATCAAATTCTATTTTTCTCTTATTTACTGCCGTTAAAACATATCCTAACAACATAACTACATTATCCAAGTTTTCAAATATTGTTATTTGAAGTATTGAATCTAATTCAAAAAATTTAATAACAACATTGCAAAACAAGTAGATAAATAAAGTCCAATTCAAAAAAATTATAAAGCGTGTCATCCACTTATATCTTTTGTCAAAACGAAAAAATGACAAAATTATTGCAGGCAATAAATATACAATTATTCTATACGAAATAAGAGTAAACCATTGAATAAATGATGTGATGCCACATGTAGGTATGTCTTTCCATAATTCTGCACAACCAATAAACACAAAAAATGTAGTTGTTGCGAATACTGTAATCGGACAAAGTATGACAGCCAATATTTTCAAAAGAAATAATTTCTTTTTTGCCGAACTTTTTTTCATGTACCTATCCCCAAAACAGTTTTGAATCTATCCCAAAAATTCTTATCACATATTTCGTTGATTTGCCTTATCAACTCTTGAATTTTTTGTCTATCGCTGTCTGTATAAATCAATGCGCCAGCCTTGCTTTTCTTATCGTATTTATCAAAAATATCATGCAATTTGCGCTTGATTTTCGTTTGTATAGAAGTGGATAAATTTTGAGTAATGGTATCTAAAAAATTTTCAAGTGGTGAATCGTTTTTGTCTAAATACACATTTAATTCATCAACCTTCTTTAATATCTCTTTCAAGTCAGTGTTACTTTTTACTTTAGAGATTTTTTCAAATAAATAATCAAGTAAATCATCTTTTTCCTTCCGTAATTCCTTATCTGTCATTGTTACTACCTCCATTTGAAATTATACCACAAATTGCTGTTTTTTTCAACTCTTAAAGATATGACATCCATACAATTTAACATAAAAGTAAATATAGCCCGACTTGTTCGGTCGGGCTACAAAAACGCTTAACTTTATACTATTTTACACTATAATAGACATCATCGTTAGGTAATTTGATGTTTGGAATCCAAAGTTGTTCACCATTCCAACCCTTTGTTCCTGTTACCTTATACATTGTCAAAACCGTGATGTCAGAAAACGTGTCGCCAAGTTTTCTATCATTTTCAGACAATAATGTTCCCGTTCCTTTTGCTATGTCACGGTTTCTGCGAACAATAAGCCTTGCTTGTGCCAATGGATTCTCAGCCAAAATCGTATTTATAAAGCCCTCAAAGGATTTTGAATCCCAATCGTCGCCGTCATTTACTATTTCGTCCAATAACGAATTAACAAATTTGAGGCTTACGACATAACTGTCTGTATCTTCAAATTTTTCAAGCATTCCGTCTAAAACAGAAATACTTTTATTAGCAGGCGAAAAAGGGAAATAATTTACGCCACCGCAATATGTACATAGCGCAGTATTGTCCAGCACATTTTTTCGTGTCGGTCGTAAAGACTTAGGATATGATATTTTAATATCATTAAAATCTTTGCGTTTTTGAATTTGAGCGATAATGCTGTTATTAGTCGCGTTGATATCAGAAAACAACTTAAATAATATGGGTGGCATAAAAATGCGCATCATATTTCTATCTCTATCATAGCCAAACATTCTCGCGTGTTGCCACATAGTATCCGCTTGCGGATTTTTCGATACCCTGCAATAATAAATCGTTTGGAGCATAGGGAAAGTAACGCCACGACCTAAACTATTACCGCCGACGATTATATTGATTCCTTCTTCATATTGCGTATTTTCTTCAAATGAAACTTGCGAATTTATGGTTAATACTTTAATTCCGTCATCATCGTTTACTCTTGCTTTTATGAAACTATATATGTCATCGAACGAAGAAATATCGGCTTTTGTCGTAGATATATCGTTATACGCTTGTTTTAATGATTCAACAGTAACATCTTCGTCTATTGATTGAGATAACTCGTTCAGATAATTTCCTATTTTTTCAGCAAAAGCCTTATGGTCTGCTACACGCATACTCGGATGTATTAAGAAATTACATACTTTTCCGCCTTTTAGAAAAACTTCGGCAGAAGTAACAAGATGTATGAGTAATGCTTTCAATAATCCATTTTCGGGAAATTCATCGTCAACAAGAATATCTTTTCCTTCGTCATTATCCGTAAGGCGAACTATTTTGTTATCCGGCGCAAAAATCGTATTGCCACCGATATATCCATTACCCGGCTTGAAGTAATATATAAAATACGGTTTCCAACCACTTTGCCACGTTTGCAATAAATTTGCCTGTGGCGTTCCCGTCACTTCAAGATAAATACTACTTGCGGATGTATGTTTGATAGACTCAAGATTTTTATTGATTGTGCTTTGTTTTTTCTTGTTTACAAGCGTATTCAGACTTGCCGCGTCTGCCTCGTCGTCAACAATAAAAAGAGCATTTCCTGCACAAAAATGAGTAGAGGCAAGATTATTTTTCCATTGTTTCAATATGTTAGTGTTTTTCTTTAATACGATGACAGACGGCTTTTTCAAATTGTTTTGGTAAAATTTTATGTATTCCGTTTCGTCACACACGCAAAAATCCGTCAAATCTCTTTGAGCGCGCTTATATGTTTGCTGTTGTAATAAAACGTTATCTGTCGTTAGTAATAGAAATATCGGAAATCCTTCATCGGCAGCAGCACACATAAGTCCGAACATATGGCTTGTTTTGCCACTTTGAACGTCGCCAACGAGTAAACTGACGACGTGTTCTTTGAATGTAAAATTCGCTATATATTCAGGAACTATATCGTCTGTCGTTTGTTTTATTGCAGTGGCAAGCGAAGGATTTTTTACCGCTATGTTGTTTAGATAGTTTTGAAGACAATTTTTCATCATTTTACACCTTAAAATCAAGATACCATAAGTTTGGTATCGTCGTCTTTGTCATTGAAAAGTTACAACGTCCATATTCCTGTAATTCTTGCGCGGTAACAGGGGTTATGCCCGAAAGGACACCCGCATTCTCCAATCGACCTTTCAGCCACTTTCCTAAAATACGTAAATCGCCTTCGGAACGAAAATTTTTACTATAATCTCCGCTAACCTTACATCTAAATTTCCACCCGTCATCCGTAATAACGTCAAACGAGGCGGAATCGGTTTGCGCTTGCGGGTATCCTTTTAATGAAGTAATCGCTTTTGAAACAATTATTTCTGCTTCATACCAATGGCGTGGTTTTATAACACCCGTAGATTTTGTTTCGCGCCCCTTACCGAAAAATACATTCAAATTGCTTTGCGGTGTATCTTTTATGGGAATATCGAATTTAACATCAGTTAGAGAGGCAAGGCATTGCGCCAATTCTTGCGGGGAAACTTTTGATACAAAGTCTTGTCCTTCCAATATCGGATTTCCGGTCTTAAAAGTATTTATATCTAAATTCGCAATATTTTCGGTTGCTTTATCTCTTAAATCGGAAATAAACCCTTGCATTTTTGCAAGCGACAGTTCATCATTGATAAGTATTGAAGATTCATATATTCGGTTTTGACAATCTACAATACTACTTAAATTGTTTGAACCGATAATACCGGCAAATGCTTTGTCGCCCTTTTGAAATGAATATAATTTCCCGTGATAACGGAATGGTGTTACCAACCGAACTTCGCCAGCCCCATTGTCACGTAAAAATTCATTCAGTTTAACTGCGGACTTGTACTCAACTTGAGTAAATTGTTCGATATAGTGCATTCCGATGATTAAATTCAACTTTTGTACGTGATTTAACTCTACGGCTTTTTGCAGTTCTATCAACGCATCCGATGTGATATATCCGACGGCGATATCCAATTCGTCAGTTTGCGGCAGTAGACTATAAAAAGAATCTGCGAACGTTTGGGATGAAGTTTTCAAAGGATTATAATTTGAAAATAAAAAATCCATAATATTACTCCATTTCTTGTGTAACAAGATCCAAACGTTCTTTTACTGTAAGACTTCTCAAATGCTCGTATTCTTCTTGCAAATTCACAGGGTTATAATCGCCCGTAAAGAGTGGCATCAATCTTTTTGCAACAGCACGCACGCCAACAGGCGGAACAGCGTTTCCAATTTGGCGACGAACCTCCGTGATATTTCCCATAAATTTGAAATCGTCAGGGAACGACTGTAATCTTGCGCGTTCTCTATTTGTAAGCGGGCGCGGTTCAGGATAGTGATAACCCCACGTTCCGCCACCGCCTGCGGCGATAATTGTCTTTGACGGCTCATTTCTGTCTATACGACGATAAACGTGAGAAATCATTCCCTTCACATAAAGGGGGTTGTCTTTTGGAATGTCCGTAAAATTACCGCCTTCGGGTATCAACTCCAACATTTGACGAGTTTTTTCTTTACAGTTTATACGCTCATTATTATACGGAACGTCTAATGCTCCTTGAAGGGCTTGTCCTGCCGTAACGTATGGCAAAGTTCCGTTTGGTCCGTGGGTAGGCTTTGGGTGCTTAAAATCAAACCCTGTATCAACTCTGATTCCGACAATAAGTAATCTTTCGCGAAATTGCGGAACGCCATATTCTGCGAAATTATACAAATGCGGTTTTACTATGTAGCCGGGTGCAATGTTCTCAAAATCGTGAATAATTGTTTCTATTGCCTTATGCTTATTAGCGGTAAGCAACCCTTTAACATTTTCGGCAACGAATGCTTTCGGTTTTTTTGCGTCCACAAATTCAAGAAAATGCCTGTATAAACCGCCACGTTTTCCATTTAAGCCCGGTTGTTTCCATATAACGGAAAAATCCTGACAAGGAAAACCGCCTAAAACCAAATCGCAATCCGGTATGGTTTTGTCTGTATACGGGTCGATTTTTGTTATATCACCATAGTGAATAACGTCACCTAAATTTTCACGAAACGAGGCAACAGCCCATTCGGCAAAATCGTTCGCCCAAATCGTTTGATATCCTTCCATATGAAAACCTAAATCTAATCCGCCACAGCCTGAAAAAATAGAAACTATCGTAGGCGTAACTTTTTTATTGTTTTGCATAACCGTAACCTCTGTTCTAATGAATTATTTCCGTTGAGTTTGTTCATCGAATAATCTATTCGGTGAACAAACAGGCGATAAAAATACATCAATTAGTGTCACGGATGAACAAAACTTTTCTTTTTATTTCAGCAGACCGCGCAAATATTGACTTTGGCAAGTTTTTGTAGTATAATAAAATACATCAATTAGATTATTTTATGTACATTTTACAGCAGTTTTCCAAGGCGGTTCATCATAGCGGTTTTATGCTCTAATAGCGAATGAGCATAGCGATTCAGAGTAATCGTCGGGTTCTTATGACCGAGTATTTCAGACAACGTTTTTACGTCCATTCCGCACTCTAAGGCGCGAGTCGCAAACGTATGACGTAGTGAATGAAAACCGCGGTGAACAATATTCTGTCTTTTAAGCAGCAATTCAAAACTTCGTTGGTAGGAACGCACCGAAACAGCGTTACCGTCAGCCGATACCACGAAGTCCGAATTACTGCTTTTCTTTATGCCTTTTAGTTTAGGCAAAAGTTGTTTCGGGAGCGGTATCACTCGGCGTGAAGTAGCGGTTTTCGGTTCGTCAAACACAATCCCGCCGCTTGTATCGTGACAGGAGCGAGAAACAGTCAGCAATCCTTTTTGTAGGTCTATATCTTTCCATTGTAACGCAATCAATTCGCCTACACGCAAGCCCGTATAAAGGCATAAAACGATACCGAACATTTTTGTCTTCTTGCTATCGAATACAGCCGATTCTATTTTCTTTTGCTCGGCAAGCGTAAAACACTCGATTTTTCGTTCTTTTAGTTTCGGACGTTTAATCATATTTGCCGTGTAATCTTTGGCATATCCGAGCAAATGCGCCGTGCGTAATGAATTTTGCGATACCGATATAATTGCGTTTACCGTGTTTGCGGATAAAACCTTGCCGGTTTTATCGTTGCCGCTCGATAAAAGTTCCGTTACAAACGACTGCAAAACGATAGGCGTAAGGTCGTTTACGTCCATATCGCCGATTTTCGGGGCAATGTGCGTGCGTATAAGTTGTTCGTAACGGATATAAGTGCGTTCTTTTGCGCTCGGCTTTATGTAATTGCTTAGCCAGATATTCAGCCAATCTATGTATTTCATTTTCTTTGATTCTTCTGTGATTTTTAATTGATTTTCTAAACCTTCAAACTCGCAAGGTTTTTGCGACGTTGGCAATTAGGCGTGTGCTTGTCTTGATACAAGTCGGCTCGCTACGCTCGCCGAAGACAAGCACACGCCTCTGTCCGAACAAACAAATCTGACTCGGACAATGAAAGCACGGGCGGAAGGCGAAGTCGCCGCTAACCCGCTTGGCGATCTTTCGCCTTTTCTCCGCCGTGCGTGGTCTTTCATTTTATCCCGAGTTTATGCCGTTTGCGTTGTCGGAACAGTCGGGCGCATTTGCGTTGTCGTTCGGGTACTCGCGACGGAAGTATTCCGTTATCAAAGACAGTAAAGTGCTGTAAAACGATTTTTGTTCTGCCGTGGACATTTTTTCAATGTTCGGCGTGCCGATTGTTGTTATTCTATATTGCTTTTTCATAGCCGTTTCTCCTTTTTGCTGAAAGGATAACGGTCAAACTCGCAGATTTTCTTCGACTTTGAAAATTTTTCCGCAACTTTTTTCTCTAACTCGCAAAAATACTGCGACTTTAACTCGTAGGATTGTGAACAAGAAAGGAACAAGACGTTTTTTCTTTCTCGCGGAAAGCCTAATCCAAGCCCGTCGTAGCCGTAAAGGGAAAAAATTATTGTGAGAACTTTTAAGAAACAGATTTCATCCAATATTTTTTTCTTTGTCCTTGACGGCTCCGCCGTTCTCGGATTGTTTCGGTTTCCGTCGAAAGACAAAAAAATTAAAAGGAGTTAATAACCAAAATGAAAAAAGCAGTGATTTATGCCCGTTATTCCAGCGATAGCCAAACCGAACAGTCTATCGAAGGTCAACTTCGGGTATGTCGAGAATATGCTCAAAACAACGAAATACTCATAGTCGATACTTATATTGACCGAGCAATGACAGGAACGAACGATAACCGTGCGGCATTTCAAAAAATGCTCAAAGATAGTAGCCGTAAGCAATGGCAGTTTGTTATAGTTTACAAACTTGACAGATTTTCTCGTAACAAATTCGAGTCGGTAATACACAAAAAGACGTTGAGAGATAACGGCGTTGTTATTTTGTCTGCAATGGAAAACCTGACCGACAGCCCCGAAGGGCGTATGATGGAAACCGTTTTGGAAGGTTTTAATCAATATTTTTCGGAAGAACTTACGCAAAAAGTCAATCGTGGACTGAAAGAAAGTTGGCGCAAAGGTAAAGCCACGGGCGGTCACGACGTATTCGGATATGATATGGTAGATAAAAAATACGTTGTAAACGAATACGAAAGCAAAATCGTGGAAGACGCATTTTTAATGTATTCGCAGGGTTACAAAGCCGTTGCTATAGCGGCTAAATTCAAAGAATGCGGTTGTCGTAGAAAAAACGGCAAACTTGTAGACCAAAAGTATTTGTATTTCATTTTACACAACAAAAGATATACCGGCGTTGTCGAACATCAAGGGGAATCATACGACAACATCTTTCCGAGAATTATATCCGACGAACTTTGGAATAAGGTAAACGCAATAAACGAAGAAAATAAACTTGCGCCGAGCCGAAAAAAAGAAATATTCGATTACATTCTTTCGGGCAAACTTATATGCGGAGATTGCAAGCATAAAATGGGTGGCGAAAGCGGAACATCACACACGGGTGCGATTCATTATTACTATATTTGTCTTTCCAAACGTCGTAAACGTGCTAAATGCAATATGGGCAGAGTTCAAAAACAATTTATCGAAGATATGGTTATAAATGCAACGGTGCAAATGCTTTCAAGCGTAAACAATCTTAAAAAGATAGCGCAAGGCATATACAACGTACATAAAAGAGAAAACGCAGACAATACGGCTTTGAAATTGATTGAAAAGAAACGTGCCGAGGCGGTAAAAGCGCAAAACAATATCGTTAAGGCAATCGAGCAAGGCATAATTACCGAAACGACGAAAAGCCGTCTGACCGAACTTGAAAATCTTATATCTCAATACGACGTAGAAATTTGCAAAGAAAAAGCCCGCAGTTACACATACTTAACTGCGGACGATATTGAGTTTTATTTAAGTAAATTCGTGTTTGATAACACGGACGATATAAAAGTTCGGAAACTAATAGTAAATGCGTTTATACGGGAAGTAATACTTTATGACGATGAGATTGTAATAACGTACAATTTTACAGACAGTCCCGAACACCTAAAATTGACGAAAGAACACGTCACTAAAACAGAAAACGAAATAGAAACGGCGGATAAAACCGCTATTTCTTCTAAAACAGGTTCGTACAAATTATGCCACACGGCACCAACAAAACAGCGGTCTGTAAAAAATACTTACAGCCCGCTGTTTTTTACATTGTGCGAATGGTTGAAAAACGCCGTATAATATGTTAAAATTAAGGTAAAGACAAATGGGTTTTATTAAGGAATAGGTATGGATATTAGATTATTATCAAAAAAATATAAAGTGCGTACGTTAGGCGTAAACGACGTGGATATTATTTACGATATGAGTTGCGAAAACGAAATTTTCTATAAATATCATCCGCCGTTTGTCACCAAAGAAAGCATTATTGAGGATATGAAAGCATTACCCCCTAATAAGAGTTACGCCGACAAATATTACGTCGGTTTTTTTGAGGGCGATTCGCTTGTTGCAAATATGGATTTGATTTTAGGTTATCCGACGGACGAAATTGCATTTATCGGACTATTTATGACAAATATACGCTATCAAAATAAAGGGGTCGGCTCAAATATTATAGGAGACGTTTGCAATTGTTTAAAACAATTTGGATATAAAAAAGTACGCATCGGAGTAGATAAAGGAAATCCGCAAAGCAATTCTTTTTGGCAAAAAAACGGATTTTGTATTATTTCGGAAAAAGAGTACAACGTTATGGAATTGACGTTATAAATTGCTGTTTGTCGAGATAGTAATAATGTGTTTATTGAAAAATACTTATTGTCCGACACTACTTTGAAAATGGCTTAAAAACGAAATTTTGTCGTACACACACAAACGGTGGGTAGTTTTGCCCGCTGTTTTTGTTTGTGTTGATGGGGCAATTGGTTGTTTGCTATTTGGCTATATGTACGGCGAATGGAACGATAACGGTCGATTACTTAATAACTGACAAATTTTTTAAAACCATATAAAACCATATCAAAAAACCGCTATCCGATAAACGAGTAGCGGTCGTTTTGTTTGTGTTGACAGCATCAAACCATTGAAAAAATAAGAGATTTGTGTTATAATAAGCGAACTGTTGGAATTTGAATAAAAACAGATACAAGGAGCAAAAAATGACTGAATGGGAAAGAGCGCAAAAAGGCTTGATATATAACGATTTCGACGAAGATTTGTTTAATCGCAGAGTTGACGCTAAAAAGTTGTTTAAGGCATACAACAAAACCGATGACGAAGAAATCGAACTGCGCAACAAAATTTTACAACAATTGTTTAAAAGTATCGGCAAAAAC
>CAKQKQ010000069.1 GCA_934249265.1 uncultured Clostridia bacterium
CCCGGACACGGGTTGGAAGACGATGGAGTTGCCGCATTTCATTAAAAGAGATTGTCTTTTGGCAGTCTCTTTTTTCTTTGTGTAAAAGTAGACGAATAAAACAAATAAAGCAACACATAAGTACTAAATAGTAAAATCCTTTAATTAAATTTAAGCAAAAATTTTCCCGATATTAGCCTATAAAAACACTGTTATAAATAAAAAAGTGCGCACTTAAATCTCCGTCAAAAATTTCATAAAAAATATTTAATTTTTTCATTTCAAATATTTGACAAAGCGGTTTTGTTTGGTGTATTATTAAGCACAGTTTTATAAGAGTTTTCGGACGTTTTTTTTGAGAGGTAAAATTTACCCCTTAAAAAAAAACGCCCTTTTTTATTTTTTTAAGACAATTTTTAAGGCAAAGGAAATTATATGACGGACAATCAAAATCAAAACCAAAAGACAAAGTATGTATTTGTAACAGGCGGCGTAGTCAGCGGACTCGGCAAAGGCATTGTTGCCGCATCGCTCGGCAGACTTTTAAAGATGCGCGGACTTAAAGTTTCTTCGCAAAAATTAGACCCTTATATGAATATCGACCCGGGAACGATGAATCCCATTGAGCACGGCGAAGTGTTTGTGACCGAAGACGGACTCGAAGCCGACCTCGACCTCGGGCATTACGAAAGATTTATAGACGAGAATTTGACTAAATACTCGAATTTAACGAGCGGAAGAGTTTATTGGAACGTTCTTACAAAAGAAAGAGAGGGTTATTATTTAGGCAAAACCGTGCAAATTATACCGCACGTAACCAACGAAATTAAAAGTTTTATCGCGCGCAACGCCGAAGAAACCCAAGCCGACGTAATGATTACCGAAATCGGCGGAACTATAGGCGATATAGAAGGTCAGCCGTTTTTGGAGGCTATAAGGCAGTTTTCTTATGAAGTGGGCAGAGAAAATTGCGTGTTTATACACGTTTGTCTCGTGCCGTATATATCGGGTTCGGACGAATATAAAAGCAAGCCCGCCCAGCACTCGGTAAAAGAAATGCAAAGTTTGGGTATACGCCCCGACGTCATCGTAACGAGAACGGACGAAGAACTCGACAGAAAAATGCTCGATAAAATCTCGATGTTTTGCAACGTAAAGCCCGATTGCGTAATAAACAATATTACTTTGGACGAATTGTACGAATGTCCTATATATTTGCACAAACAAGGTCTTGACGACGTTGTTTGCAGAGAATTGTCCTTAAAAACCAAGCCGATCGATTTAACCGAATGGCAAAATATGCTTTGGAAAATCGAAAACAGAAGCGGTAACGTCAAAATCGCAATGGTCGGCAAATATATAAAATTGCACGACGCTTACATATCCGTCGTAGAGGCGTTGAAGCACGCGGGCTACGAAAACGGGGTACACGTAGATATCAAGTGGGTTGACAGCGAAAAACTCAATTCATATGATGATATAGTAAACAATTTATCCGACGTAGACGGAATTTTAGTTCCCGGGGGCTTTGGCGATAGGGGTATTGACGGCAAAATTCTCGCATGTCAATACGCAAGAGAAAACGATATACCTTATTTGGGCATATGTCTTGGTATGCAAATAGCGGTAATCGAGTTTGCGAAAAACGTTTGCGGAATTAAAAACGCGACTTCAAAAGAGTTCGATAAAAACGGAGACTGCGTAATCGACCTTATGCCCGACCAAAGAAACGTGAAAAAGGGCGGCACAATGAGACTCGGTGCGTATCCGTGCAAAATTGCGGACGGCACTATTATGAAAAAAGCCTACAACGAAGATTTAATTTACGAAAGACACAGACACAGATACGAATTTAACAACGATTATAAGCAAACGCTTGAAAACCATGGCTTAAAAATTTCGGGTACAAGTCCCGACGGCAAAATCGTTGAGACGGTCGAGTTGCCCGATAACAAATTTTTCATCGGCGTGCAATTCCACCCCGAATTTAAAAGCAGACCCAACAAGCCGCACCCGCTTTTCGTGGAATTTATTAAAAACAGCATAGAGAGTAATAAAAATGAAAGATAAAGGTATTATTTCGCAAGTTTTTGCAAAAAACGTGTTTAACGACACCGTAATGAAAGAAAGGCTCGACCCCGAGGTCTATAAAGAATTAAAAGACAGAATAAAGGAAAACAAGCCGCTCACTTTAGATATAGCCGACGCCGTTGCCAAGCAAATGAAAAATTGGGCACTTGAAAACGGAGCGACGCATTTTACGCATTGGTTTCAGCCGCTTACGGGCGTTACGGCGGAAAAACACGACAGTTTTTTGGATATAGAAGACGGCATGCCGATTATGGATTTTGACGGCAAAAGGCTTATAAAAGGCGAGCCCGACGCTTCGAGTTTTCCCAGCGGCGGTTTAAGGGCGACTTTCGAGGCGAGGGGATATACGGCTTGGGACCCGACTTCTTACGCCTTTGTAAAGGACGGAACGTTGTATATTCCCACGGCTTTTTGCTCTTATGGCGGCGAGGCTCTCGATAAAAAGACTCCGCTTTTAAGAAGTATGGAAGTAATAGACAAGCAAGCGTTGAGACTTGTAAAACTTTTTGGCTTAAAGGCGAATAAGGTCGTAACAACCGTCGGCGCAGAGCAAGAATATTTCTTAATCAGCAAAGACGTTTACGAAAAACGCCGCGATTTATACATTTGCGGAAGGACGCTTTTCGGCGCAAAACCGCCCAAGGGGCAAGAACTCGACGACCATTATTTCGGCAAAATTAAAAGTCAAGTTGCCGAATTTATGAAAGATTTGGACATAAATCTTTGGAAACTCGGCGTATATTCAAAGACGAAACACAATGAAGTCGCCCCCGCTCAACACGAACTTGCGCCCGTTTACGGCACAACTAACATTGCGACCGACCACAACCAAATCACGATGGCTGTAATGAAAGAAGTGGCGAATAATCACGGAATGGTGTGTTTGCTGCACGAAAAGCCGTTTAAAGGTGTAAACGGAAGCGGAAAACACAACAATTGGTCCATATCGACCGATACGGGAATAAATTTGTTAGACCCCGGTAAAAATCCCAGCACTAATATGCGGTTTTTGCTGTTTTTAACGGCTGTTATTTCCGCGGTGGATACTTATCAAGACTTATTGAGAATTTCGGTTGCAAGCGCAAGTAACGACCACAGACTCGGCGCAAACGAAGCACCGCCGGCGATTATTTCAATGTTTATCGGCGAAGAATTGCAAGACATTTTGGAGTCGATCGAAAGGGGCGAGGAATACAAGGAAAAACTCGCCGTAGAAATGGAAACGGGCGTTTCTGTAATTACGCACTTCAATAAAGATAAAAACGACAGAAACAGAACGTCTCCGTTTGCTTTTACGGGCAATAAATTCGAGTTTAGAATGCCGGGTTCGATGCAGTCCATTGCCGAGCCTAACATAGTGCTCGATACCGCCGTCGGCGAGGTGTTCAAACAATATGCCGACAGACTTGAAAAAGCCGAAAATTTCGACGAAGAAATAAAAAATCTTATAAAAGAAGAGTACGGAAAACATAAACGCATCGTTTTCAACGGCAACAATTACTCGGACGAATGGAAGAAAGAAGCGGAAAAACGCGGGCTTAAAAACTACCGCACGACGGTTGACGCAATACCGCATTTAACCGACGCTAAAAACGTAAAATTATTCGTAAATAACGGCGTTTTTACCGAGTCCGAATTAAACGCGAGACGCGAAATAATGTTCGAGTCTTACAACAAACAAATTCATATCGAAAGCGAAACGATGCTCGATATGCTCGATAAAGAAATGGTACCTTGCGTAATTAATTTCAAGAAAGATTTATCTAAAGAACTCATTAATTTGGCGGCTCTTTACGTGATGAAAAACAATTCGCTTGAAAAGGACCTTTTCGATAAAATTAATTTGCTTTGCGAAAAACTTTATACGTCGAAAAATCAACTTATAAAGGCAAACGATTTGTTTTTAAATTGTCAAGACGAGTGCGAAAAAGCAAGCATTTGCAAGGACAAAATTATTCCCGCAATGGACAAAGTGAGAGAAGCGGTTGACAGCCTTGAAGGCTTAATAGGCAAACGCTATTGGTCTCTTCCCGATTATACCGACATTTTGTACAGCGTGAAATATTAAACGCAACATTTGCATAAAGTTGGTAATTTTTGCAAAAAATTTACCTAAAATTTGTAAAATATGCTATAAATAATTGATATTTAATATCTTATGTGATATAATTTGTCATAGAAATATGTGATTTTTTTCACATAAGAGGTATTTATGGTTGAAATCGTAGAGGTAAAAACTAAAAAACAAATCAAAGAATTTATAGAATTTCCTTTAAAAATGTATAAAGACAATCCTTATTTCGTGCCGCCTTTATACGTGGACGAAAAGGGCATTTTTAAGGATAATTACGTTTATGCAAAAACGTGCGATGCGGTATATTTCCTCGCTTACATAGACGGCGACGTCGTCGGCAGAATTTCGGGTATAATTCAAAAACAATCCAACGAAAAAACGGGCGAAAAGAGGGCGCGTTTTACAAGGTTCGATTCAATTGACGATGAAGAAGTAGCGGCTGCGCTTTTCAAAGCGGTGGAAAATTGGGCGAAAAACAAAGGCATGGAAATTGTTTGCGGTCCGCTCGGTTTTTCCGATTTGGAAAGAGAGGGACTTTTAATCGAAGGTTTCGACGAATTAAGCACTTTTGAAGAGCAATACAATTACGAATATTACGGAAAACTCATTGAAAATTGCGGCTATGAAAAAGAGGTCGATTGGGTCGAAAGCAAGGTATATTGTCCCGAAAAAGTAGACGAGAAAATTTCGAGAATAACTCGCCGCACCTTAGAAAAATATAATTTGCACCCCGCAAAATGTAAAAACACTGCGGAACTTATTAAAAAACACGCAAAGGGTATTTTCGAGTGTTTGGATATATGTTATCGTGACCTTTACGGCACTGTTGATTTTACCGAAGAGATGAAAAATCAAATGATAATGCAGTTCAAACTCATCATAAACATTAAATACGTCGGCGTTGTTTTGGATGAACACGATAATGTTGTTGCATTCGGTTTGTGTTTCCCGTCGATAGGTAAGGCACTTCAAAAAAGCGGCGGCAGACTTACGCTTCCCACTATTTTTAAAATCTTAAAATGCGTGAAAAATCCCGAAATTATCGATTTGGGTCTCGTTGCAATTTTACCCGAATATCAACGTACGGGTTTAAGTGCGTGCGTAATTGAATTTTTGTCTAATTTAATGATCGAAAACAAAGTAAAATATTGCGAAACCAACTTGAATTTGGAAGACAACACGAGTGTTCAGTCGCTTTGGAAATATTTTGACCACGTAAACCATAAAAAGAGACGTTCTTACATTAAAAACATATAAAAGAAAGCCTACGGAAAAACCGTAGGTTTTTTACTTGCCGTTTTGCAATATTTAATAAAGGTTTGAGTGGCATATTATGAGAAATTAATAATGTCGAGTTTTGCATAAATTTTTCCGATTTCATAAAATAAATCGGAGGGGTAATTATGAAATTTTGCGATATGCACAACGATGCTGTCACAAGCGATAAAAATTGGGAAAAATACGCCGAAATCAACGATAAAAAGGGAAATATTACCGTTTATGCGTTGTTTTACGACGGCAAAAACGAAAAAGACATTTATGCCGCTTTGCCGAAACTTAAAAACAGATTTTACTCGTTTGAAAATATAGGCTATAAAAATCCCGATGACATTAAAAATTTGGTTCTTTCAAATAAGCCGTTATACGCTTCGCTCACGTGGAACAACGAAAATTATCTTTCTTTCGGTTGCAACAATAACGACGGCGATATTAAAAAAGCGGGGCTTAATATAATTTCGCAGTTAAACAAGAAAAATATTACGTTAGATACCGCTCATTTATCGAGAAGGGCGTTTTTTACGGCGATAGAAAAATCAGACAGAGTAATAAATTCCCACACGTGTTTTCAAAGCGTGCAAAATCACAAGCGAAATATCACCGACGAGCAAATAAACGCTATTATTCAAAAAAACGGAATAATAGGTTTGTGTTTGTATTCTTATTTTATTTGCGGCAAACAAAACGGCACTGTAGAAGACGTTGTCAAACATATAGATTATTTCGTTCAAAAATTCCAATATAAAAATCTCGCATTAGGCAGCGATTTTTTCGGCGCGGAAGATTTTGCGGGAAATATAAAAGATTACGAAAGTTTATATAAAATAGTGGAAAAATTACAAAAATTAGGTTATAATGATAAAGTAATAAAAGGTATTTTTTACGATAACTTTTTAAATTTTATAAACAGAGAGTATTAAAATGCACGACGTATACGAAAACCCCTTAATAACAAGATATGCATCTAAAGAGATGAGCGAAATTTTTTCTGACGACACAAGATATACGCTTTGGAGAAAATTGTGGATCGCGCTTGCCGAAAGCGAAAAAGAACTCGGTCTTGACATTTCCGACGAGCAAATAGCGCAAATGAAAAGCGTTCAAGACAAAATCGACTACGAAAAAGAAAGAGAATTCGAGGAAAAATTACGCCACGACGTAATGGCGCATATTCACACGTTCGGCACGCAAGCACCGCTCGCAATGCCTATCATTCACTTGGGTGCGACAAGTTGTTTCGTTACGGACAACGGCGATATAATCATCTACGACAAAGCACTTGATTTGGTGAGGAAAAAACTCATTTCCACGATTAAAAAATTGAGGAATTTTGCCTTAAAATACAAAGATTTACCTTGTCTTTCTTACACGCATTTTCAGCCGGCTCAACTCACAACGGTGGGCAAAAGAGCGTGTTTGTGGCTTCAAGATTTGCTTTTGGATTTAGAATCTTTAGACAACCTTAAAAAAACGGTACGTCTGCGCGGAGTAAAGGGTACGACGGGCACTCAAGCAAGTTTTTTAGATTTGTTTGACGGCGACGGAGAAAAGGTCAAATGTCTTGAGAAAAAAGTTTGTGAAAAAATGGGCTACAGTGCTTGTTATGCCGTAACGGGGCAAACTTACCCCAGAAAATTCGATTACAACGTACTAAGCGTGTTGAGTCAAATTTCGCAAAGTGCATACAAGTTCGCAAACGATATACGCCTTTTACAGAGCAATAAAGAAATAGAAGAGCCGTTTGAAAAAACTCAAGTCGGTTCGTCGGCAATGGCATACAAGCGCAACCCGATGAGAAGCGAAAGGATTTGTTCGCTTGCAAGGTATGCCGAAAGTTTGGCACAAAACGCGGCTATGACTTCGTCTACACAATGGCTCGAACGCACGCTCGACGATTCGGCAAACAGAAGAATAGTTATGCCGCAAGCGTTTTTAACAATTGACGCAATACTCAATTTATATCTCAACGTAAGCGAAAATTTGGTCGTTTACGACAAAGTAATCGAAAAGAGAGTAAATGCCGAATTGCCGTTTATGGCTACCGAAAACATACTTATGGAGTGCGTGAAAAACGGCGGCGACAGACAAAAACTTCACGAAAAAATCCGCATACTTTCTATGAAAGCGGGCGAAAACGTAAAAGTTTACGGCAAAGAAAACAATTTGATAGATTTGATAAAAAGCGACGATGATTTCGCTTGCGTAAAAGACAAACTCGACAGCATTTTAGACGGTAAAAACTTTATCGGCAGAAGTAGCGAGCAAGTGACCGATTTTATCGAAGAAGTAGACGAGATTTTGTCAAATAATCCCGACGTTGATATAAAAGGAGAAGTAAGGGTATAAAAATGTGGGGAAATAAAAGGAAAGCGGTTACTTTCAGTTTTGACGACGGCGTTACGCAAGACAAGCGTCTTGTCGAAATGTTTAATAAATACGGTCTTAAATGTACTTTTAATTTAAATTCGGCATGTCTCGGTGCGTCGGGCAACCTTAAATGTTGCGGCAAAGTCGTAAGCCACAATAAAATAAAAGCGGAATACGTAAAAGAAATTTACAAAGGGCACGAAGTTGCATGTCACACGCTAACTCATCCGGATTTGACTAAACTCGACGATAAAGCCGTAATATGGCAAATCGAAGAAGACAGAAAGGCTCTTGAAGATTTATGCGGATATAAAGTCCGCGGAATGGCGTATCCTTGCGGAAATTTTGACGATAGAGTTGTTAAATTAATTAAGGAAAACACGCCGATTTTGTATTTGAGGACAACTCAATGTACGTACGATTTCAAACAAGAAGAGGACTTACTGAAACTAAAAGCAACTTGTTGGTTCGGCGACGAACAAATATTTAATTTAGCCCAAAAATTTATCGAAGATAACAGCGGAGAAAATTTGTTGTTTTACATTTGGGGACACTCATATGAAGCCGACGCGGATAATCCGCCATGGGAAAAATTTGAAGAATTGTGCAAGTTTTTATCCGGTCGCGCCGATGTGTTTTACGGGACGAACTCGCAAGTGCTTTTAAAATGATTTGCAAATGTCTACAAATGCCGACATAAGCAAGTATTTTTAATGAATAATGGGCGAGTGATACTTTTTTACCGCTAAAAACAAAAAAAACGGGGAGTGAAATCCTCGTTTTTAAATTTATTGCTTTCTATTGATTTTTTTAGCGTTTAGTGTTATAATGCCAATATAGTAAATTGTGGCACAAAAATATGGCACAAAATGAGTATTAACATAGCAAAATAGGGTACAAAACATATAAAAAACACCCATTTTTAACAAAAAAGTGCTAAAAATAGGCGTTTTTTGAGGTATGGCAGGGGAGACGCGATATTGACTAATTAAGCATATCGCTCATAAAAAGCGAAATTGATAAAATCGCTTGTAAAATCTGAAAAAAAGTCAAATATTTGCTTGCGCAAATAGACGAACACTGCGTGTTCTCATCGCCTAAAAGTAGTGTTTTTAAACAAAAAAAAGACACTACAATGACTTGTAATGTCTTTAAATTGGCAGGGGAGACGCGATTCGAACACGCAACCTACGGTTTTGGAGACCGCTACTCTACCGTTGAGCCACTCCCCTAAACAACAGTATAATTATATTACATAATTCGATTTAAGTCAATAGAATTTATCAATAATTTTAAATAATTTTAAGGATTAATATATGAAAGAAGTGCAAATATATACCGACGGAGCGTGTTCGGGTAATCCCGGCGCGGGTGGTTGGGGCGCAATTTTAATGTATAAAGGTATCGAAAAAGTTATTTCGGGGGGAGAGGCGAGCACCACCAACAACCGTATGGAACTTATGGGTGTAATCAGCGCGCTTAACGCCTTGAAAGAGCCGTGCAAGGTTCAACTTTACACCGATTCGGCGTATATCGTAAACGCCTTAAACGAAGGCTGGCTGAATAATTGGAAAGAAAGCGGTTGGAAAACAGCAGACAAAAAAGAAGTGAAAAACGTCGATTTGTGGCAAACGCTTTTGGCGTTGCTTGAAAAACACCAAGTGACGTTCAACAAGGTAAAAGGGCACAGCGACAACGAATACAACAACCGTTGCGACAAATTAGCGACGACGCAGAGGGATAAATTTTCATTAAATTGCGATTAATTGCGCGATTATGCAATATACTATAGTATTATGAAAAACGACCGATTAAATAAAAAAATTAACATTTTGACCGAAATCGCCGGAGTAATAGTGTTTGTTTTGCTCGGTGTTTTAACGGCGGTGTTCTCGGTAAAATGCATAGATACTTTTGATTACGCTTTCATTAAAAATCACTCGTTTATACTTAAATTGACGATGATTATTTTATCCGTTTGCGTAACCGTACTCGGTATAATATTTAGAAAAACCGACAAAAACTTTATATATAGGCTTACTTTTACTTGCCTTGCGTTTATAGCGATTTGTTTACTCGTCATT
>CAKQKQ010000070.1 GCA_934249265.1 uncultured Clostridia bacterium
GGGGAATATCGTTGCCGTGCCAAGCGCAACAGCCGTGGTTGCGGCAGTGGTTTGTGTAGCGTTGTAAAAATATGCTATTCCGTCAAAACCGCTCGGACCTTGAGGTCCTTGAGGACCGCGTTGACCCCTTTGCGTAGCAGTGGGTCTTCTGTTGGGGCGAGTGGGCGGCGTGTTTACGCAACATCTGTTACAGTTATTAAAAAAACACATATTGACCTCTTTTTAGGTTTTTTCTTGCGTGAGGAGTTGTCAACTCCTATAGTATAATATGTGCCTAAAACAAAAACCGTTACTATTAAGCGGGCGTTTTAAAAAAAATTAAAAACTTTTAAGGAGAAATTATGAAGCATTGTATGAAACTTTGCGCTCAGCCGTTTTATATGATTTCAAGCGGCAAAAAAAGCGTTGAAATAAGGCTTTACGACGAAAAACGTAAAAATTTGAAAGAGGACGATGAAATCGAGTTTTCGCTTGAAGAAAATGGCAAAACACAAAATAAAACTTTAAACGTAAAAATAACGGGTTTGTACCGCTTTAATAGTTTTGCCGATTTGTTTTATTCCGACTTATATGCCTTGACGGGCAGCGACGAAAAAACGGCTGAAGAATTTACAAATTCGATGAGACAATATTATTCCAAAGAAAAAGAGCAAACTTTCGGCGTACTCGCGATAAAAATTAAACTTTTAAACTAAAAATATAAAGTTTAGAGAGTTGGCAAAGTAGGTCTGCAAATTTTTGCCGGCAGGCTTGATATCAACGATGAAAACGCGAAATTCGCCGACAAAAAATTAAGTTAAATTAAAAATTTTAAAAAAAACGAGAAAAATATTTTAAAGCAGATTTGATTTTTTTGAAAAATTTTGTTATAATTTCAATACAATTTATTTGTCGTGAGAGCGTATTCGGCAAAGCGTTAAACGGTAATATACGCCTATAAAATGCGTAATCATCTCTCCGTAATTTTGGTATAACCATTCTACCGTACGTGGTTTATATCATAAAGGAGGTGTGTTATGAAAAGGGTAAAATCGGGTTGCATTTGTCAAACGTTGGTATTCTCTCAAAAAACCGATTCGGGGTTGTCGAGAAACGAAATGATTGAGACAAATCGTAAAGAAGTTGCGAGATATAAAGGTTCGATGGATCTTTCGCACACGAAATACGTTGTTCTTGACGAAACGATACAAGCCGACGGTTCGATTTTAATTCGCGTTAAAAAGCAAATCAACGCAACCATAGACACAACGGAATATTTTAAAGCATAATAAAAGAGGGCAAGTCCTCAAATATTTAAAGCAAACTAAAAGGAAGGCAATTTAAGCCTTCCTTTCGCATTTTTTAGCCTTTTTAATAAGGTCAATATTAATTTTTTCTTGGAAATTTAAACCCTTTAAAAGGAAGATATTAAATTTCCTCGCGTTTTACAAGGGTGTAGCCTTGCGGTTTTTTCCTTTCAAACTTTACGCCTTTTTTGCGCAAGAAGTACAGCAGTACCGCCACGCCGACTAAAAGCACGATTATTATTACTATTACAAGCATAAGAGTGTAAGACATTTTGCCTACTTTTACCGTGTCCCACATGTTGTTTACTTTTTTAAGTGTGTCGTTGTCAAGGTGTTGCATTACCACGCAACGATTTATCGTTTCGCTGTCGGGATACATTGCGGCGAGTTGTCTTTGGGTAGAGTCGGTGTAAATTATTCCGTCTCCCTCGATTTTATCGCCGAAGAAGTGTTTTACGTTCCAACCGATAAGTTCGACTTCTTCGCTTTCGATAGAGTTTGAGTCTTCGTCGTAATAATAAAGTTGATAAGTGCCTTCGCCGTGGAAACCTTCCATATCGCCCACGTAAATTTCTTCATAATATTTTCCGTTTACGTGAATATCGGTTTTTTCTTCGCTTTCGACAAGCGTAGTATATCCGTAATTATCGCAAACGTAAGAATAAATTTGTTCGCCGACGATGGGTGAAGAGTAGCAAATGTAATCGAGGTTGTACATTGCGGTGTTTTCGTCGTACATAAAGTTGAGAAATTCTTGAGCGAGTTCTTTATTTGCGCCCTTTGGCATTACCCAACCGTCGAAGAAAATATTGCTGCCTTCTTCGGGAACGGAATAAGAGAGGTAAGTGCCGTCTTCTTCGGCTAAATCCATAGAGAATACCGAATCGCCGCTCCATGCGAAGTTTATCCAAAGTTTTCCGCTCGCCATGTCTTGCTTGCCGCTGTCAACTTCAAAACCGTATACGTTTTTCTTTACTTTAATAAGCGTTTCTTCGGCTTTTTTAATGGTTTCGTCGGAAAAGTCGTTTAAAAGTTCTTTTACTTTGTCGTTGTAATCGGGTGCGGATTTATCCAAAAGGTCAAGTGCCTCTTTATGCACGATGCCGAGTGCGAGGATATAACTGTCTCTTACGCTGTCTTTAATCGTGATGCGATTTGAATATTTGGGGTCGAGTACGACCGACCATGACTTTACTTCTTCTTCGTCGACGTATTCGGGGTTGTAGGTATAACCCATTGTGCCCCAGTTGTAAATGGTGGCGTATTCGTACCAGCCGTTTTCTTTACATAAATCGGAAATAGTAGCCGAAACGTTGTTTTCGTAATTTGTTACCTTCGTGTATGCTCCGTCTTGCATGTCGTACTTTTCGAGCATATTTTCGATAATCATTTTTTGTATCATGTACTCCGACGGGCAAACGAGGTCGTACGAATATGTGCCGTCCTTTTTTTGCGTAAGTTTAAGTTCGTTGTACATATTTTCGTTCGTGCCGAAAGTGGAGTAGTTTACGGTTACTTTTTTGCCGCCGTGAGTGGCTGAATAATAATTTTCAAATTCTTTAACGGTGTCGAAATCGCCCTCGGAAATGTAATCTTCCCAATTGTACACGTTTAAAACGAGGTTTTCCTCTTCTTTACACCCCGAAAGAGGGAAGAGCGACAAAACTATTGTCAAACAAATTGCAACGGATAACAATTTTTTCATCTTGCGTTACCTCCGTTTTTGTTTTTTTTGTTTGCGACGATGTTTTTAACCACGAGGAAAATAATCATTACCGCGAAAATTATAGACGAAAGGGCACGGAGCGCGGGAACGTCTGCGCTTCTGCCGCCTTTTGCGTATGCGTCGAAAACGTAAGTCGAAATCGTGTCGAAGGTGGCGGGTTTTGTAAACGTGGTGACAATGTAATCGTCGAGAGACAAAGTCGTTGCTATCAAAAATCCCGAAAAAATACCGGGGAGTATTTGCGGAATTATTACCGAGAACAACGCTTTTGTGGGCGTTGCGCCGAGGTCGAGAGCCGCTTCGTATAAGTTTGAATCGAGTTGTTTAAGTTTGGGCATTACGTTTAAAACGACAAACGGGAAGGTAAGCACCACGTGACCGATAAGCAGCGATGCGTACGTTCTGCCGAAAGCGAACATTGTGCATACGAGCGCGATTGAAATTGCGGTGACTATTTCCGCGTTGATTACGGGGAGTTGAGTGACCGAATTTAATATTTTTTGCGTTCTTTTCTTCGAGTAAAACATACCGATTGCGCCGATAGTGCCCAAAATGGTGGACAACGTGCTTGCAAGAAGAGCAAGTATAAGCGTGTTTAACACGGTCGTCATTAAGTCTTCGCTTGTGAAAAGTTGTTTATAAAGACCCAAAGTCCATTTTTTCGACCACATACCTATGATAGTGGACGAGTTGAAACTGTAAACGAGAAGGAGTAAGATAGGCGCGTACATAAACGCGAGGACAAGCCAAACGTATCCTCTTTGAATAAATTTTTTCACCACAGTCCTCCTTTCGTTTGAGCGATGCTTTCTTCTTTAGAAAACTTGCCCGAAACAAACATAGTAATAAATATAAGCACAAGCAAAACCATTGCTATTGCCGAACCCATATTCCAATTGAACATAGTGCTGAATTGATTTTCTATAAGTTTGCCTATAATGGTGATGTTTCCGTTGCCGAGCGTGTCGGAAATGACGTAACTCGTGGTCGTGGGAAGAAGTACCATCGTAATCGCGCTTACTATCCCCGGCATAGAGAGGGGAAGAGTGACTTTCAAAAAGGTCTGCACCTTAGTTGCGCCAAGGTCGGAAGACGCCTCTTCATAACTTTTGTCCATTTTTGCAAGCACGGTGTAAATCGGAAGTATGGTAAATGGCAAATAGTCGTATACCATGCCGATTAAAGTGTTGACGAAACTTAAATTGTTCGATTTAAACATACCGATAGAATAAAGCAATTCTTTCATTGCCGCGGTACGCAAAACGAAATTTATCCACATGGGAAGAATAAACAATAAAAGCATAATGCCGTTTTTGTTCATATTCGTTCTTGCGAGGATATATGCGACGGGGTATGCGATGATTAAACACAACGCCGTCGTGAGTATTGCGAGGGCGAAACTTAAAAACAATGCCGTGAGGTTTGCGTTGCTCGAGAAAAAGTCAACGAAGTTGTTTAAAGAAAGTTTGCCTGTAACGGGGTCGGTAAAAGCGTAATAAATTATAAGCAGCAAGGGGAATACTACAAATAACGCCATAAACACGGCATACGGTATTCCGAGGTGCTTTCTGGAAAACTTTAAAGCAGTCATTTTTACTTCTTGACCTCCGCTTTAAGTTTAAGATGAATATTCTCGGGAGCGATTTTTACGCTGACGCGGTCGTTTTCGTTCCACAAATACTCGGTGTCAACGACGAAATCGTCCTCTTCGTCGTCGGTACGAATAATGACTTGATAGTGGTCGCCTTTATAGATAAACGACGCGATAAAGCCAACTGCGTCGCCGTCGTCTTCGTTGTCGATGATTTCGATATCTTTAAGACCGACTTCGACAAGCACTTCAACGTCGGTAAGGTCGAGTTTTTCGCCGTCGGCAGTGATAAGATAGCCTTCTTCGTCAAGGTGAGACTTGGGGTAAAGTTGAGTGACGTCGCACTCGAATTCTCCGCTTGCAAAACAAACTTTGTTGTTTTTCGTGATATAACCCTCGTACTTGTTGACGGTGAGTTCTTTTTTCATTATATGAATACTGTCCGGAGCAATAGTAGCGGAGCATCTTTCGCCCACTTTTCTTTCAACAGTGCTTTGAATTACGAATTCGGCTTTGCCGACAACCATAGTCATTTCGTAGTGTATGCCTTTGAAAATACTCGAAACTATTACGCCGTCGAATTGACCTTCGCCCGCGTCCTTTAAAATAATATCTTCTGGACGAACGACCACGTCAACGAGTTCGCTTACGGGGAAGTCGTCAACCATATCGAATATTTTATTGATAAAACGCACCTTTTTATCGCCGACTATAGTGCCCGTGAATATGTTGCTTTCGCCGATAAAGTCGGCAACGAAAGCGTTTTTAGGCTCGTTGTAAATGTCGGTAGGCGTGCCGATTTGTTGCAAAATACCGTCGTTCATTACGACGATAGTGTCGCTCATGGTGAGTGCTTCTTCTTGGTCGTGCGTTACGTAAATAAAGGTAATGCCGAGTTTTTGGTGCATTTGTTTAAGTTCGTATTGCATTTCCTTTCTCATTTTAAGGTCGAGCGCGCCGAGCGGTTCGTCCAAAAGAAGAATTTGCGGCTCGTTTACAAGCGCGCGGGCAATTGCGATACGTTGTTGTTGTCCGCCCGAAAGGGTGGTTACGCTTCTGCTTTCAAAGCCCTCGAGGTCAACCATTTTTAAAGCCTTGCTCACTTTTTCGTCGATTTCCGACTTGGACATTTTTTCTTTTCTTACAAGTTGCTTGCCGTTTTTGTCTTGATAAGTGCTTTTAAAACGTTTAAGTTTAAGTCCGTAAGCAACGTTGTCATAAACGTTTAAGTGCGGGAAAAGGGCGTAGCGTTGAAACACCGTGTTTACGGGACGAAGGTAGGGCGGAACGGTAGTGATGTCTTTTCCGTTTAAAAGCACCTTGCCTTTGTCGGGCATTTCAAAGCCGGCGATCATTCTGAGCGTTGTGGTCTTTCCGCAACCGGAAGGACCTAAAAGCGTGACGAATTCGCCTTTTCTTATGTATAAATTGAGGTTGTCGATGACTTGAATTCCGTCAAACGACTTGTCTATGTTTACAAGTTCGATAATTTTTTCAGATTCTTTCATTTGTTTACTCCCGAATAAAATAATGCTAAATTAAAATTATTTTGTTTGGAAATCAAAACGACGGCGGGGAAGATACCCAAATAACGACGGCGTCTTTATCCTTTACGTTTTCTAAATAATGTACTTTGTCCGACACAAAATAAAAACTTTCGCCCTTTTTGCAACGGTAAACTTTTTTGTTTAAGTGCACGTTGATTTCGCCGCTTATTACGTAGCCGAATTCTTCGCCTTCGTGGGGGTAGTCCTCTTGAGTTTGAGAGTGTGGGCGTAAAACGATGTGGATAGGTTCCATTTCGTTTTTCTGGGCGTTGGGGACAAGCCAATTTTGCGTGATGTTGTCGCTGATTTTTTCAATATAATCGTTTTCGGTAAAAACAATTTTTTCGTTTTCGTCTTCGTCCGAAAAGAATTCTTTTAAGGTCGAACCGAGCGCGGAAAGGATATCTATAAGCGTCGAGATAGACGGACTTGTAAGGTCGTTTTCAAGTTGTGAAATATAGCCCTTTGTAAGTTCGCATCTGTCGGCAAGTTCTCCTTGCGTCAATCCGACCTGAAGTCGTAGTTGTCGTATTTTTTCTCCCAGTTGCATACGTACCTCCCGAGACAAATTTTAAAGGGAAACAACATTTAAAAGCCGCCGTAAAGCAGTTTAAAAACAAGATTTGTTTCCCTAAACTTTTTGTTTAATAAAAGTAAACAATGCGATTATACATATATCGAACAAATTTGTCAAACGTTTTTATACACTTTTTTCACAAAATTTTTACAAGAAATTTTTTGCGATATTTTTTGATTTTTTTGCGTGTAAAAATTTGGCAAACTTTTTGTAAATTTGATTGGTTTTATTTGGTGTTTTCAGGCGTTTTTCGTCGGCGAAAAAGGGGAGATTTTTAAGTACTTTTTTTGTAAATAAAATTGCAATTAAAAAATGATATATTTACATATGCGCATGCGTGTATATGGGAGTTGTGTTTAAAGTGAAAAAAGGCAATTTGACGCGTTTAGGCGATACGTTTTGCGTAAAAACGACAAAAAAACTCCGCAACGACCGTTGCGGAGAGTGTAAATTTTGGTGTTAAATTGTGATTACGGGCGTTTTTCTTCGGTGTTGATTTCGTAAGTAATGCGTTCATTTTTTTCGGCGAGTGCCTCGGCAAAAGCAACGTAATCTTTTTCGTCTATGTAAACGACGAAATACGATTCGTCTTTTAAGTACATTACAAATTGACCCGATTTAGTGAAATTGACGGCGCGCACGATCGACGAATAAGGAAATTCGCTTTTAATAATTCCCCAATTGATTTTTAACGCTTTGTCGGTAAAAGTAAAGCCCGAATTTAAAAGTACGGATATTGCGACTACAATAAACGCAACGCTTAAAACAAGGCACAAAATTGCCGAAATGTAATTGTAAGTGCTTATTACGTTGCCTTTTGCAAAGCGGATAATTTGCAAGACGAAACAGCCGCCCGCAACCAATAGTCCTAAAATTAAAAGAATTTTTATCGTCAAAGTCAAGCGATATTTAAATTTTTTCATTATGCACCTCGTTTTTTATCTAATAAATATATTTTAGCACATTTTATTATTAATTACAAGATACTTGACTAAAAATTTAAAATATTGTATCTTTAAAGAGAAAATAACTTGTTTGTATGGGGCTAAACTTTTGTTTATTGCGGGTTAAATTATAAGAAATTTTAAATTTATCGCAATTTGCAAATTGGAAAAATTAATTTTATCGCAGTTTGCGAAAGCGAAAAATCAAACGGCGAACATAAAAAACAAAAATCAAACAGCGAAAACTTAATTAAATAGCAAAATTCATTTAAGACAATATCAAAAAATTTAAAGGATAAATTATGAGCATTCTTGAAATAAAAGGACTTACTCAACGTTATGACGACAAATATATATTCAACAACGCCGACCTCACCGTCAACAACGGCGAGCATATCGGCATAGTCGGGTTAAACGGAGCGGGTAAATCCACGTTCATCAATATCATCTCGGGCAATTTAAGTCAGGACGCCGGCGAAGTGAAATGGTTAAACGGTATAAGAAAGGGTTATTTAGACCAGCACGCCACAATTGATTTGAATAAAACTGTAATGGAGTATTTGTATTCTTCGTTTACTTATCTCGACCAAATAAACGACTCGATGAACGCTATTTACGAAAAATTGGGCAGCGTTGAAGACCCCGACGAAATGGACAGACTTTTAAACAAAGCCGCGAGAATGCAAGAACAACTCGACAATGCGGGTTATTACGACCTTGAAAGCAAAATCAAAAAGGTCGCAAACGGTCTTGGCGTAAACAACATAGGTTACGACAGAGTGATAGGCACGCTTTCGGGCGGTGAAAGGGCGAAAGTTATGCTTTCTCAATTACTGCTTGAAGAAAGAGACATAATTTTGCTTGACGAGCCTACCAACTTTTTGGATATCGAGCACGTCGACTGGCTGACAAAATTCCTCAATTCATATCCCAAGACGTTTTTGGTAATATCGCACGACACCAAATTTTTAAACGACATTTGCAAGTACGTGGTAAATATCGAAAACGGCAATATAAAAAAGTACACGGGCAATTACGACCAATTTTTAAAGCAGTGGGAAATGAACGCCAAGCAGTATGAAGAAAACTACAATCGCCAACAAGCCGAAATAAAGAGAATGCAAGATTATATCGACAAAAACAAGGCGCGCGCGGCTACTGCGGGCATGGCTAATTCAAGGAAGAAAATGCTTGAAAAAATCGAGGTTATGCAAAAACCCGTCGAAATTGCCGACGCGGTGTTTTCTTTCCCTTATATTTCGCTCAATTCAAAGGATTTTTTAATCGTAAAAGGGCTTAAAATCGGCTATGACAGACAACTTTTGCCGCCCATAGATTTGCATATGAGCAGTCAAACGAAGTTGTGGATTAGGGGAACAAACGGCGTAGGTAAAAGTACGCTTATAAAGACTCTTTTATACAAAATTCCGTCGCTCGGCGGCACTTTTAACTTCCATTTATCGGCGAAAATAGGGTATTTAGAGCAAGAATTAAGGTTTGACGATACGTCGCTCACTCCGCTTACGTATTACGCAAACTTTTTCCCTCGCGCTTCTCAAAAAGAACAGCGCAGCGAACTTGCAAAAGTGGGCATTAAAGGCGAACTTGCTTCGAGACAAATGGTAAAAATGAGCGGCGGCGAGCAAGTGCGTACAAAACTCGCAGTGCTTTGTAACACTCCGTCAAACGTGCTTATTTTGGACGAACCTACAAACCACCTCGACGTTAGGGCAAAGCAAGCCTTGAAAGACGCGCTTATTAAGTACGAAGGCGCGCTTATTCTCGTCAGCCACGAAAAAGAATTTGCCGACGGAATTTGCGATTCGATTTTCGACGCAAAAGAAGAATATTGATAAAATATAGTTGTGTTTTTTGCGTGCCGAACGGGGTGTTTTCAATGCGTAAAAGGGCATTTTCGACGAGTAAACGGCGTGTATTCGGCATATAAAGCGGTGTTTTCATCGTATAAATATGCGGTTTTGGCTCGCAAACTATAT
>CAKQKQ010000071.1 GCA_934249265.1 uncultured Clostridia bacterium
TCTCGTAGATTAGTGAGCGTTTTTATAAGTTTCTCGTTGTCTCTTTGATGAAGACCTATGCTCGGTTCGTCGAGTATATAAAGCACGCCCGTAAGACCGCTTCCTATTTGGGTTGCAAGACGAATTCGTTGCGCCTCGCCGCCCGAAAGCGTACCCGCCATTCTGTTTAATGACAAGTACCCGAGACCCACGTTTTTCAAGAAATTGAGTCTCGCCGAAATCTCTTTTAATATCGGCGTTGCGATTATGGTTTGAGTGGCATCGAGTTGAATACCGCCGATGAAATCGTACACCTTGTCAACGGAGATTTCGCACACCTCGTTGATGTTTTTACCGCATACGGTTACTGCCAACGCTTCTTTTTTAAGCCTTTTGCCGCCGCACTCGGCGCACGGTTTGGTGACCATATATTTTTGTATTTCGGCTTTGGTGTAGTCGCTGGTCGTTTCGCGGAAACGCCTTTCAAGGTTAGGAATAACCCCCTCGAACGACGAGTACATACTGCCCGCAAACGTGTGCGTGCTGTAAGTCATTTTTATCTTCTCGCCGCCGTTGCCGTACAAAATCATATCGGTGACGGACTTTGGCAAATCTTTTACGGGTACGTCCATACTGAAACCGTAATGGTCGGCAAGTGCCCTAAAATACATTTGAGTCATTTTAGAACTGTCGAGATTCCAACCCGACACGGTAAACGCACCCTCGTTAAGCGTCTTGTTTTTATCGCCCATTACAAGCATGGGGTCGATAGTCTCGTTAAAGCCTAAACCGTGACAGCACGGACATGCGCCGTAAGGATTATTGAACGAGAACAACCTCGGCTCTAATTCTTCTATGCTGATATCGCAAACGGGGCAACTGTATTTTGTGGAAAACAGTTGTTCTTTGCCGTCGCACTCTATAACGACGAGTCCTTCAGCCAATTTTATCGCCGTTTCCAAACTGTCGGTAAGTCGTTTTTGTATTCCTTCTTTAACGATAAGTCTGTCGATTACTACCGAAATTTCGTGTTTTATGTTTTTATCGAGAGTGATTTGCTCGGTAAGTTCGTATAGCGAGCCGTCGATTTTCACCCTTGCGTAGCCGCTTTTTTTATACGATTCGAGTTGCTTTGTGTATTCGCCCTTTCTTCCCCTTACGACGGGAGCATTGACGTAAATACGACTGCCCGCGGGCATTGCCATGACTTTGTCGGCGATTTCGTCAACCGTTTGCCTTTTGATTTCTCTGCCGCATTTAGGACAGTGCGGAACGCCTATTCTTGCGTATAAAAGTCTGAAATAATCGTAAATTTCGGTGACTGTACCCACGGTCGAGCGCGGGTTGTTTGAAGTGGTTTTTTGGTCGATAGAAATTGCGGGAGACAACCCCTCTATTTTATCGACGTCGGGCTTTGACATCTGCCCTAAAAATTGCCTTGCGTAACTCGATAAACTCTCGACGTACCGCCTTTGCCCTTCGGCAAAAATGGTATCGAACGCAAGCGTCGATTTACCGCTGCCCGAAAGCCCCGTAAACACGACGAGTTTGTTTTTGGGAATCGTGAGATTTACGTTTTTTAAGTTATTTTCTCTCGCTCCCTCTATTTTGATATAAGTATCGTTCATTTTATCCTCTCATTTTCTTTTTGAGCGCGGCTATCGTCTCTCTCAATTCGATGCACTTCTCAAAATCGAGATTATTGCTCGCGACTTTCATTAAAGCCTTGAGTTTTTCAATCTCTTCGGGAATATCTTTTGCTTTGATATCCTTCGTGCGGTCAACTTTGCCCGTGATTTCAAGGGTGTTGACTATGTCTTTTATAATAGTTTTAGGCACAATGCCGTGTTCTTCGTTGTATTTTTGTTGAATTTCTCTTCTGCGGTTGGTTTCGTCGATAGCCCTTTGCATACTGCCCGTAACGTTGTCGGCGTACATGATTACTCTGCCTTCGCTGTTTCGAGCCGTTCTGCCTATCGTTTGAATAAGCGCGGTATCGCTGCGCAAGAAACCTTCTTTGTCGGCGTCCATTATCGCGACGAGTTTTACCTCGGGTAAGTCGAGACCTTCACGCAAAAGGTTGATACCTACAAGCACGTCAATATCGCCGCGGCGCAATTCGTTGATTATATCGATTCTCTCAAGCGTATCGACGTCGCTGTGCATATAACGCACCTTGTATTCGAGTTCTTTTAAATATTCAGTTAGGCTTTCAGCCATTTTTTTGGTGAGCGTCGTGACTAAAACTCTGCCTTTATCTTGTATCACGGCGTTGATTTCGCCGCGCAAATCGTCGATTTGTCCTTTAGTGGGTCTAATTTCGACAGGTGGGTCTAAAAGCCCCGTGGGGCGAATAATTTGCTCGGCAACGTTGTCCGCAATGCTCATTTCGTAAGGAGCGGGAGTAGCCGAAATGCAAACGAGTTGAGTTATTCTTTTGTCGAACTCGGCAAAAGTCAAAGGTCTGTTGTCGTACGCCGATTTAAGTCTGAAACCGTAACCGACGAGATTTTCCTTTCTCGACCTATCGCCGTTGTACATCGCCCTTATTTGGGGTATCGTCATGTGGCTTTCATCGATAAAAATAATGAAATCGTCGGGGAAATAGTCTAAAAGCGTAAACGGCGGCTCACCCGGTTTTCTGCCGTCAAAATAGCGTGAATAGTTCTCCACGCCGCTGCAATAACCTATTTCTTTCATCATTTCTATGTCGTAACTCGTGCGTTGAAGCAACCTTTGCGCTTCGAGGAGTTTTCCGTCTTTTTTAAGGTCTTCTACTTCGGTAATCATATCCGCGCCGATTTCTTTTAAAGCCTCGTTCATGATATCGCTGCCGACCGCATAGTGGCTGGCGGGGAAAATCGCAACATGCTTTAAAGTAGACACTATATCGCCCGTGACGTAATCGACTTCCGATAATTTATCTATTTCGTCGCCGAAAAATTCTACCCTTATTACCGTTTCCGACCTATCCGCGGGGAAAATTTCCACCACGTCGCCCCTTACTCTAAACGAGGCGCGTTGAAAATCGATGTCCTTTCTGTCGTAATGTATGCCGACGAGTTTAAGCATCAATTCGTCTCTGTCCATAACCATGCCCGGACGGAGAGATATCGCAAGCGAGAAAAACTCTTCGGGCGCGCCCAAGCCGTATATACACGAGACCGAAGCGACCACTATTACGTCTCGCCTTTCTGCGAGCGAACTCGTTGCCGAAAGGCGTAATTTATCTATTTCGTCGTTTACCGAAAGGTCCTTTTCAATGTAAGTATCGGTCGTGGGAATGTATGACTCGGGTTGATAATAATCGTAATAAGATACGAAATATTCAACTCTGTTTTCGGGGAAAAACTCCCTTAATTCGTTGCAAAGTTGGGCGGCGAGCGTCTTGTTGTGGGCGATGACGAGCGTAGGCCGTTGCACCTTTTCTATCACGTTTGCCATGGTAAAGGTTTTTCCGCTACCCGTTACGCCGACAAGCACTTGCGTACGCAAGCCGTCCATTATCCCCTCGCTTAACGACTGTATCGCTTGCGGCTGGTCGCCCGTGGGCTTATATTTTGAATGTAAAACAAATTTTTTATCTTCCATAATTTAAAATTTCTGTCGGTTTTACCGCATACGTATGTCGTAAAAGCGTAATTTTAAGCAAACAGTAGTAGTATTAGTCTACCCACCAACGAGGTGAGCAACGCGCACAATACGCTTATTATAATTTTGTATTCGGTTGACCGTTTTGTCTGCAATTTTTCTCTTTTGTATCCTTTTCCTTTACCGTGTAGCGTGATACACATTACGGGAACGCCCTTTCTGTCCGTCTTTATTACGTCGAAATAATCTTCTCTTTCAAGCGAATCGATCACTTGCTCGATTTCTTTATCGGTCATTTTCTTTTTGTGCGAAACGTAAAAGGCTATCTCCGCAACGTCGATTAAACAACTGTTTTCGTTTAAACACTTGTCGTAAATCACGTCCATCACGCAACGCTCTTTATTTGAAAGCATAAATCACCGTAATAATTGCAACTATCAACGTAAAAGCCGCAATCGCGCCGATAAATGCGCCGATAAACGCTTGTTTGAAATATTTTATATCGTCTAAAGTGGGCAAATCCGTTTCGATATTTAGCGACGAAAGAAAATCTATACTTTTTGCGGTTATTCTTAAACACAACTCTTTCGCGTCGCAATATTTTAAGTCAATAAAACCGCTTTCGTTTAAAAAACGCACGTCGCTGATTAAATTGTCTATGCAATAATTTTCGTCCGTCAATTCGTCTACGTTTGCCAAAACGTAACCGCTTTCGGGGTAAAGTTTTTTAAGTTTTTTTATAAGATTAATTTTATTATCGTCAAGATACAACGCCTTTTCTCCTTACCGCACAAAAACTCGGCGGCTATAAGGCTTTTGTCAGCCCGAGCGGCTTAATCGAGATTAATTTAAACCGCATACCTTAAAAAAAGTATGTATCTTTTTTAGCGCATTAATACTAAAATTTAGCGCATTAATACTAAAATATCAAGCAAAACACAAATAATATCAAAGTAAACAAACCTACCGCAATGCCCGCAAAACTCAAAATAAACGAAGTTTTCGTCATTTCGTCGGTTTCTCCTTTGTTTTTTTGCATAATCGTCATGACAAGTCCGGCGATCGCAAAAGGCAAACCTATATAAAATATCGAAAGCAGTAGTCCCAGCATCGAAAAAACAAAGGGCATTTTTTTAGTCGCGGGTTGCTTTTGAGGTTTATTTAGCGTCGCTATATTTTCACCCGATTTCGGCATAAAATAATTTTCGCTCGGCATTGTATTTGCGGGGTCTCTTGTTGCGGTTTCGGCAGAATTTCCCGCCGTGTTTTCGTCGAAATTTTCCGTTTCGTTTTGGCTTTTCGTTTCGCTTTCGTCGAGATTTTCTGTCTTGACTTCGGCACGGTTTTCTTCCACAACTTCGGTAATATCTACACTATCGACTTCGGCATCGTTTAAAACAAATTCGTCGGTTTTTTCTTGTAAATTTTCGCCGTTTAAAGGCTCAAAATCTTCTTCGGCAACGCCGTTTTCAACCGAATTTTCGCTCTCGATTTCAACCGTTTTAATCTCTTCGGCGGTTTCTTGATTATCTTGAATTTCGCCTTGAATATCGTCGTTGTTTTCGTTTTGAGCATTTTTGATGTTCGTGCATTGCACGCTATCTATATCGCCGTCTACAACGCGATTTTGCTCGTTTTCCGGCATATCGTTTTTAATTGTTTCTTCGGCGAAATCGCTTATATTATCTTCTGTTTTTAAATTTTCTTTAGGTTGAAAATAATTATCCATTTTACCTCCGCTCCCCCTTTTACCGTCTATTTTTACGTCTGAAATAATTTATTCTTCTTTGAAATATTTTTATTCTTCGGCGGTATCCTCGATGAGTTCTTCGCAAAGCATTACTCTACTTTTCTCTTCTTTAATGCCGAGTTTTTTCGCCTTGGTTTTTACTATAGATTTTGCTATCCAATACGAAACGACGGTAATCGCGCCGCCCGTAAGCACGTCGGACAAGAAATGCGCGCCCATTATCATTCTTGAAATCGCAACAATTATCGGAGCGGCAACCGCAACGCACCAAATAATTGTTTTGGGTTTTTTCTCGTTTAATTTCGGCAACAAATCGGGAAGCGCAAGCAAAGTGACGAGCATCGTTGTCGACGCAACGTGTCCCGACGGAAACGATTTTAAGCCGTCGTCGGCAATACCGAGTTCAAGCCATCTTTCGCTCACCTTTTTAATTCCGCTGAATTGATACCACCTTTTGTACATCGAAAAACCGCCGTCGCCGCTTTCTTCAAGTATCGCCATAGTGCAATATCTCGGGCGCGATGCAATGACTTTAATTCCTTGCGCAAACGCTTGACTTATCGCCGCGGTAAATATGATTATAAGCGACCAAACGTACAGCCTTGCAATGGTTTCTTTGTCTTGTTTACTCAATACGTATAGCGTCAAAAGGCACAAAATAAGCCCCGCGATAGAAAAAGCGAACGTAGCCGCAGAGTCTAATTTATCCTCGTAATTATAGTGTGCGGCAATGTACGTAACGAACTTGCGCACAAGCAAAAAGTAGAAAATAAACGCCACCAAAGCGCAAACGAATTTCACGATATATCTATACGCTTTATCCTTGATTTTATCGCAATAAAAGAAAATCACGCCGAAAGCAACCGCCACAAGCATATACACGGGCAACGCGCCCAAATCGTCGAAAATTCTGCCGAATATGTTGCGCGAATAATACTCGCCCGCAGTGAGGTCGGCAACGACGTTGTTTATCTGTAAGTCGAAAAAGGTTGCGATAATCATCAAAACGATATACGCGGCGATTCCCGACAACAAAATAATTTTCTTTTTGTCTATGGCTTTTTCCTTGTTCATAATTTCCTCTGTTTATATATTTATATATAAAATAATACTATATTTTATTATTTTTGTCAATTAAGATTATAAATATAAGGCGCGCTATTTATTAATTATAAAAACTTTGTATTATAATGCCGTTGTCATCTTGATATTACACGGTTGTTCTCTTGATATTAAACGGCTTGTTTTGACTTTCAAATTAGTAAAATTGTCATTTTTACGACAACCGTATGACGTAAAGCCGACAACCAAACTACATTTTGTTGTGGGTAGCAAAAGAGTTCGACAAAAAGCCGAACTCTTAATTTGCTTATTGAATTTTAGTCTTTTTAATTACGCAATGCGGAATTCGTAAGCAAGTTGATCAACTTCTTTATACAACTGCACGCCGTCAGCACCTATGCTTGTGGAAGGAATTTCCAAACAGTCGGTGTCGATATCCGCAAATTTATAATCGGAATATTCCAATGTTTTTACGTTGTCTTCGGTCGTAAGCACGAATTTCAACAAATTCGAGGTTTCGTTTTCAAACACGTAAGTGTACGCTTTTCCGTCGTAAGCGAAATCGAATTGTCTGCAAGTTACGCCGTTATACTCTACTTCTTTGCCTTTTTGGAAAAGAGTGAGAAAACTGCCCGAAGTGATGCTCGTGGTGTATTTGTACATAAAGTTTCCTTCATAAGTCACTGCGACTTCTTCGGTCTTTTTATATTCGCCCTTCCACACGCCGAGTATTTTTGATTCGCTTATTTCATAGAACGTGCCGTCGGAAAAAATTTGTCTATACGCAAGTTTTCCGTCGTCAAAACTATTTTTGGAAAATCTGTAAGCATAACTGCCGTCTTTTGCGTAACAAGAAATGTAAATAGGCGTTTCTTGCGTGGAATCGGTGTACACTATGTTAAACGAATATTCGTTGGTATTTGCCAATTTGTTGCTGAAGTCGATACTTATCGTGTTTGTACACGAAGTCATAACAAACACCGTTATCATAATAAGTACCGAGCATAATAATTTGGAAACTTTTTTCATAATTAAAGCCCTCCTAACGGTTTTTTATTGAATTTTAAATTTATTAAATGCAAGTCGCAAAACAATAAATGCAAAGCGCAAAAAAATTGTTTTTTATCGTGAACGCGCACTGTTTTTATACGTTTTGCAATAACTGCAACTCAAATTGCAATATGCGAAATTGTAAACCCTTGCAAGCAAGTTTAACGGCTTGACAAGAAAATTTCGCTATTTCTTATATTATAATTTTCGTTTGTAAAATTTATCTTTTCTAAATTTTACGTTTGCTTACGCAAACCGCAAGGTAAATTAAAAATTCCCCTTGCAACTCAAATTGCAATATGCGAAATTGTAAACCCTTGCAAGCAAGTTTTCAATTTCTTCTATTATAATTTATACCCATAAATTTGTCAAGATTATTTAAAAATGTAATTTTATTTTTTGTTTGTCTCAAAACAGTAGCAAAAATATAAAAATAATGATATAATTATACGGAAAATAATATTCACAGCAACAAAAGGAGGTTTCCTTTTATGGACATGAAGCAAATAGAAAAGAAATGGCAGGCTAAATGGGAAAAGGATAAAATCAATTATTTTAACCGCAAAAATATGGATAAAAAGTTTTACTGTTTAGAAATGTTTTCGTACCCTTCCGGCGCAAAACTTCACGTAGGACACTGGTATAATTACGGCCCTACCGACAGTTATGCAAGATATAAAAAGATGAAAGGATACGAGGTGTTTCAACCGATGGGCTTTGATGCTTTCGGTTTGCCCGCAGAAAACTACGCTATAAAAACGGGCGTTCACCCCAAAGACAGCACCCTTAAAAACATCGAAACCATGGAACAACAACTTAAAGCCATGGGCGCAATGTTCGACTGGAGCGCGGAAATCAAGACTTGTATGCCCGATTATTACAAGTGGACGCAATGGATGTTTTTAAAACTTTACGAAAACGGACTCGCTTATAGAAAACAAGCCCCCGTCAACTGGTGTCCGAGTTGCAACACCGTTCTCGCCAACGAGCAAGTTGTGGACGGCGTTTGCGAAAGATGCGGCACGGTCGTTTATAAGAAAAACCTCACTCAATGGTTTTTCAAAATTACTCAATACGCCGAAGAACTTTTGCAAGGTCTCGACAATTTGGATTGGCCCGAAAGAACAAAGGCGATGCAAAGGCATTGGATAGGCAAATCCACGGGTGGAGAAATTAAATTCACCACCGAAAGCGGACTCCCGTTCGTGTGCTTTACCACCCGTGCGGACACGCTTTACGGCGTAACCTACGTGGCAATTGCACCCGAACACGAACTCGTAAAACAAATCGTCACCCCCGAACAAAAAGAGGCTGTCGATAAATATATCGAAGAGACGGCGAAAGTCACCGAAATAGACAGACTTTCTTCCACGAGAGAAAAGACGGGCGTGTTTACCGGCGCATATGCGATTAACCCGATAAACAACAAAAAAGTGCCCATTTACGCCGCAGATTACGTTTTGGCTTCTTACGGCACGGGTTGCGTTATGGGCGTACCCGCTCACGACGAGAGAGATTTCGCCTTTGCTAAAAAATACGGCATACCCGTAGTGCAAGTTATTCACAACATAAACGGCGACGACACTCTTCCGTAC
>CAKQKQ010000072.1 GCA_934249265.1 uncultured Clostridia bacterium
AAAAACGTTCGGCGTGCAATTATACCACGAAAACGAAAAGGATATTTACGGAGACACCGCCGAGCGCGTTTTGGATCTCATGAACAACGTAAACGGACTTAAATACGTTTACGACCCCGCAAATTTTTTGCAAGTAGGGGAAAAAGCGTCGGTTACGCTCGATTTACTACATAGCAAAACCGATTATTTTCATATAAAGGACGCAATAACTTCAACGGGCGAACTTGTGCCTGCGGGTTATGGCAACGGACAAATACAAAGACTTATAGAAATGATAAAAGACGACAAAGTGTTGACGGTAGAGCCGCATTTGGCTGTTTTCGACGCCTACGCGTCTATAGACAACACGCAATTAAAAACTCGCTTTGTTTATAAAAATTCAAACGAAGCGTTCGACGCCGCAGTAACGGCATTAAAAGATTTGATTAAAAGAGTATAAAACTCCGCATTTACGGAGACTTAAATAGATTTTAAATTAATTAGGAAATTATGGATAAAGTAAAATTCGGAATAATAGGGCTGGGTAATCAAGGAAAACATTATTTTGAAGATTTGTTTTGCGCGGGTAAAATACAAAACGGATATATTACCGCTTTGTGCGATATAGACGAAGATAAATTAAAGCGAATAGGAAATAAGGTAAACGCATTAAACGTTGCGCTGTTTACCGATTATAAAAAAATGCTAAACAGCGGTCTTGTAGACGCGGTTTTGATCGAAGTTCCGCATTATTTGCACCCGCAAATGGTAATCGACTGTTTAAATAGCGGCATACACGTAGTTTGCGAAAAACCCGTCGGAGTGTATACGGCGCAAGTGCGTGAAATGAATGAAGTTGCAAAACGCAGTAAAGCGTTGTTTTCGGTAATGTTTAATCAGCGCACGAATTGCGTTTACCGCAAAATGCGCGAAATTATTTTAAGCGGCGGCATTGGGTCGCTTCAACGCGTAAATTGGATAATAACCGACTGGTTTAGACCCGAATTTTATTATAAATCGGGCACGTGGCGCGCGACTTGGGCGGGCGAAGGCGGCGGAGTACTTATAAATCAATGTCCGCACCAACTCGACCTTATTCAATGGATAGTCGGCGAAATGCCCGAAAGCGTGCGCGGATTTTGCAAATACGGCAAATGGCACGATATAGAAGTAGAAGACGAAGTGACCGCTTATTTTGAATATAAAAGCGGCGCGACGGGCGTGTTTATCACCACCACGGGCGAAACCCCAGGTACAAACAGATTTGAAGTTTCGGGAACAAACGGCAAATTGCTTTGCGAAAACGACAAACTTTATTGGTATAAAAACGCGCAAAGCAGCGAAGATTTTTCAAAAACGACAAACGAATCGTTCAGCCGACCCGAATATGAAAAAATCGAAGTACAAACGGACGGAAAAAATCTTCAACATCAAGAGATTATAAACAATTTTGCCGACGCTATTTTAGGCAAGACAAAATTATTCGTAGACGGCATGGAGGGTATTTACGGCGTGGAATTGATGAACGCTATAGAATTGTCGGGGTTTAAAGGCGGCGAAAAAGTAAGTTTGCCCGTAAACGAAGACGAATATATTGAGGAACTTAAAAATAAATGCAAAAATTCTCGTTACGTCGGCGATTATGCGTTCGATTTCGGAGATAAAAAATGAAAATTGCCGTAGTAGGACTTGGGACTATAGGAAAAGTCCACGTAAAGGTACTTGAAGAACAAGGATTAAAGCCGACTGCAGTGTGCGATATAGATAATCAAAAACTCGAGGATTTTTCTCGGTTTTCAAGATATAACGATTATATCGATATGCTCGAAAACGAAAAGCCCGACGTAGTGCATATTTGCACGCCGCATTATTTACATGCAGATATGGTGATATCGGCACTTGAAAGGAATATAAACGTTTTGTGCGAAAAACCGCTTTGCATTAAAGAAGAAGATATCAAAAGAATATTGTCGGCAGAACGCAACAGCAAAGCAAAATTGGGCGTTTGTTTGCAAAACAGATACAACAAGGCAAATTTATTCGTAAAAGAATATTTAAAAGACAAAACGGTGACCGACGGCACGGCATTCGTCGTATGGCACAGAGACGCCGATTATTACGCTTCGGCAAATTGGAGAGGAAAATATCAAACGGAAGGCGGAGGACTGCTTATTAATCAAGCCCTTCACACGCTTGACCTTATGCAATGGTTTGTCGGCATGCCTAATTTCGTCACAGCGTCGATATCAAATTTGTCTTTAAAGGGTAAAATCGAAGTGGAAGATACTGCGGCGGCAATTTTTTCGGGCAGTGCCAAATTTAATTTCTTTGCGACAAACGGGAGTGCAAGCGATTTTCCCGTCGATATAACGCTTAAAACAAAGGACGAAATTATCAAAATTTTCTCCGATAAAGTAATTATCGACGGTCAAGTTCAGTCGTTTAGTGGCGATACTCGCATTTTTGGCAAATATTGTTACGGAACGGGGCATGAAAAACTAATCGCCGATTTTTACGAGTGCATAAAAAACGGAAAGAGGTTTTTTATCGACGGAAAAGAGGGAGCAAAAGTAATAAAACTTGTGCTTTCCGCTTACAAAAGTAAAGGAGAAAAAACCGAAATTATTTATTGAGAGGGACACGATGAGTAAAAGATTTAAAATAAAAACGCGTTATTCTATAGTGCTTTTATTGGTTTTATTGATACTTATGAAAACGATTTACAGCGTGCAATTTTCTATATTCGCCCACGCGTCTATAGGAAACGTAATTAACAGAACGACAAACGGTAACGTTATGGAATTTGAATGCAGCGACAACAGAAAAGTTAAAGTAGAGTTATGTACCGAAAGAACGGTTCGCATAAGACTTTCGGACGCAGACGGAAATTACAAACCTTATGACCCGCAATATTATATGGTGCAGATAGACGCCGCATTATTGCCCGCCGTTGCGCACACAACCACAGTCGAAGAAGATTTGGCGAAAATCAAGACCTCGCAGTTGGAAATAAGAATATATAATTCGCCTTTGCGTATCGCAATGTACGACCTCGACGGCAATTTTATAAGCGGCGACACCGACGAGGGTATGTATTTTAAAGGCAACACGGTAGGCGTGAAAAAAGTAGAAAGTAGCGTGGGTGCGGGCGGTATATTCGGTTTCGGTTCGGGTGACCACGGCAGACGCGCAAATCTCAACCGATACGAGCAAGATTTCAACGAATTTTCAATGTCTCACGGTAGACTTATCGCGCCGTTTTTCATGAGCACGGTAGGATATGGAATTTTCCTCAATACCATAGAAAAAAACACGATTTTTTATAAACACGGCGGCGGTTTTCAAACGGAAGGATATTTAGATTATTTCTTTATGTACGGACCGGATTTTAAAAGCATACTCAACGAATACGCCGAAATTACGGGGCGCATGGAAATGTACGGCAAATGGGCGTACGGATTTATGCTTTCAAAATACGGCAACGACAACGCAACCCAAGCGGAATTTTTGGAATGGATAAAGCGTTTGAGAAGCGAAGGTTATCCCACCGACTGTTATGTTTTCGATTACGGTTGGAGGGGTGATATCGCCGATTCGGGCAACTATTCCGCGGGAATGAAATTTGGTAAACAAATGTGGAGCAACGACACCACGAAATTCCCCGACGTTTCGGCAATGTTTGAAGAGGCGCGTTCGCTCGGTTTCCACGTAGGACTTCACAACAACGCCGGCACGCCCGAGGCAAAAGGCGGAACAAAACTTTATGACGACGAAACGGCAAAAGATTGGATAAAATCTTATATGGACGTCGTAGAAGCGGGGCTTGGCGATTGGTTTTGGCCTGATGAATTCGACGTACTCGGCAGTAATACCGCGCCTACTTTTGCGGCAAAAGGAGCGTACGACGCTTGGATAAATTCTACCAAAGTCAACACTCGTCCTATGTTTGTCACTCGCGGAAGTTATGCGGGGCAGCATTACGCAACAGCATGGTCGGGCGACATCAACAACACTTCGGAAGAACTTGCATATCAAATAGGTTTCAGCCTTGACGCGGGACTTGTGGGGTATTGGGCGTCGTCAAACGATTTGGGCGGTTTTATGAAAAAGCCGACTAACGAATTATACACTCGCTGGGTATCTGAATTTGGCGCGTGGAGTTCTATTATGCGTACCCACGGACACGACGGTAGAGAACCTTGGCTTTACGACGAAACGGCGCAAGAAACTTTAAAGCAAAACCTTAAAATTCGTTACGCGCTTTATCCTTACATTTACACCACGGCTTGGCAAGGTTACAGTAGCGGCGTACCTATGATGCGCGCCATGATACTTGAGGACGACAGCCAAAACAACTCTAAAGCGTGGGATTTAAACAAACAATATTATTTCGGCGATTGGTTTTTGGTTGCTCCCGCAACGGACACTTCGGATACAGTTGTTTCAGTTTGGCTTCCGCCTAAAACCACTTGGTACAATTATTATACGGGCGAGATGTATTTCGGCGGTGAAAACGGCAAAACAATACGTGTTGCCGCGGCTCTTGACGAGATACCCGTGTTCGTAAAAGCGGGCGCGATAGTCCCGATGGGTCCCGACGTAAATTATGCGGACGAAAAGCCTTTAGACCCGCTTACTTTGGACATTTATCCTTACGGCACTACGACTTATACGTTGTTTGAAGACGACGGAGAATCTCGCGATTATATCACGAGCGACGCATATACGACTACAAAATATACTTGCGTGCAAGACGGAAAAAATATTTCTTTAAATATCGGAGCAAGGGTAAATCATAATCAAAACTCATGCGATTATATTCCCGAAAATCGCAGTTATAATCTTAAATTCAACAATATGGGTGACGTTTACGGCGTTTCTTTCGACGGAACGTCGCTTGACAGAACAAACAGCATAAAAGATTTTAACAACGCTTTACAAGGGTATTATTACGACGAAAATACACATGTTTTATACGTAAAATTTCCCGATGACGGCGAAGAAATGAATGTCGTTATAAATTCGGACGGATTAATCGACGCCGCACACGGCAACGAAAATCAAGGTTTGCCGCCGCAAGCCGTTACCGACGGATATACTTACGAAGCGGAAAACGCTCAACTTACTTCGGCTTCGGGAGAAGATATAAACGTTTCTTCGGAATGGAAAGGTTATACGGGGAGCGGATATATTAGCCTTTTAGAAGGCGATAAAGTCGAAATGGATTTAAACGTTGTGCTCGGCGGCACGTATGACTTCGTGTTGCGCGTTCGTTGCGCTAAAAAGAGTCTCAACGACAGCAAAGTAAGAACGGGAAGATTATATCTCGACGACGAAAATTCTTACAATTTGACGTTTACTCCCACAAACGCCTCGGATTCTTCGGGCAACGGAATATGGACGGAATATAAAATCGAAGGCGTAAATCTACCCGACGGAAGACATAAAATTACTTTCAAAGCGGAAGGAACAAACGGCGGCGGTTATGATTTAGACAGCATAACTTTCAACAGATACGACACGTCGGTCGACGCTTTTTCAGAAATTAAAGGCGAAACCGCGGCTTATCTTTGGGGAGATATAAGCGTTGTAAAAGACGACGGTTTATCCGTGCTTAAAGCGACGAAGAGCGGCGCATGGGCGCAATTCAGCGACGTAAAAGGCGAAAATAAAAGCGGCTTAAACGTTCGCATTAAAAGCGCGACGGGCGGCACTGTGGTAGTTTACGAAAACGGCGTCGGCGATAAAGTGCTTGCAACTTTTGAAATTTATTCCGACGGAAATTGGCACATTTATCAAATCGACTGCAAAAATACCGACGCGGTAGAAAGCGATATATATTTTGAATTTAAAAATTCAATGGATGCGCTCGATATTTCTTTGGATTGGTTTAAGTTTACTAAAAAAATAAACGCTTATACGTCAACCGACGCGATAAAAGCGGACGAAAGATACAATATCAACGTAGGGACGAACTGCCTTATAAATATTTACGACGGCAGTAGAGCGAAATTTGCAAACGTCGATTTCGGCGTAGTCGGAGCGTCCTCGGTATCGATATACGCGGCGAGCGGAACTACAAGCGAAGGCGGCACTGTAGAAGTGTATTTCGACGATATTTCCTCAAAAAATATAATCGCGAAAATTAACGTCAGCGGAACGGGCTCGTGGTCGAATAAACAAACTTTCACGGCTTACTGTAACGCTATAAACGGCATACACGACGTGTATTTCGTATTTAAAACGACTTCGGGTAAGGCTGTATGCGATTTTTACAGTTTCCGTTTCGGCGAAATAACGCAAATCGGCGAAAATACTACGATAGAACTTGAAAACGGCACGGGCGTTACGAACGACGCGGGCAACGCTTTAAGAGTTGATAAAGAATGGAGCGGATATACGGGCGACGGCTACGTTGCGGGCTGGAAAAAGACGGGTAATTACGTCGAAGTGATTGCAAGCGTTGAAAAGTACGGCTTATACGGAATAAAACTTCGCGGAGCGGCGGGTATGAAAAACAACGCTTCATACGACTCGACGCCTCGCTCGGGCGCGCTTTATATTGACGGAATAAAAATTGCGGATTTCGGCTTGGCTGTTCAGTCAAGTTGGGCAACGTGGATAGAACATGATTTCGGCGCGGTGAGAATAAGTGGCGGCGCGCACACTTTCAAAATAGTTGCCGAAGGCGAAAATGCGGGCAATTTCAATTTGGATAATCTTGTATTTACGAGAATTTTCGACGAAAGCAATTTGCGCGATTTAGTTTACGAATTAGAAAATTTAGACGGAGACAATTACGAACAAAACAGTTGGAATAATTTGCAAAACGAATTGACTCGGGCAAAAACATTACTATCTTCGTTAACTTCGACTCAAAACGATATAGACGAGGCGTTTACAAAACTTACTTTAGCAAAAGATTCACTTGTTGCGGCGGGGGATTCTTCTGACAGCGACTCCGATAATTCAAGCAGTACCGACAGTTCGAGCGGCACTGACTCAAACAAGCCAAACAAGCCGAATAAAGGCGGTAAGGGTTGTAAAAACGCAGTCGGAGCAGACGACATTACTTTAGCGGGTCTTTCAATTGCGGCATCGGCGATAATTAAAAAGAAACGCAAAAAATAACGACTGATTTGCAGAATTATTAAATTTGTTGTAAAAAGAAGTTTCACGCTTAAATATACAAACAAATCGGCTATAATAAGCAATTGCTTTGTAGATTAAGTTGTAGTATACTAATCAAAGTACAATACTTTTATAAAAGCACAAGGAGAAATTATGAAAAATCGGCTTTTATCGATTTTATTAATTATAATGAGTTGCGCGCTCGCTTTTAGCGTGTGTTTCGGCGCGGGTTGCGGCAAATCGCACGGCAATTCCGGAAGTTCAAGCAATACCGATATAAGCGACAGCGATAGTTCAACCGATACTTCAACCGACGATTCGGGAGACAGTTCGGGCGAAGAAAAGGCTTTCGTTGACTTGATTTTGTTTATCGGTCAGTCAAACATGGCGGGCAGAGGTACGGCAAATCAAGCGACCGTGGTTGAAGAGGGGCACGCCTATGAATTCAGGGCGATTTCCGACCCGACAAAACTTTATCCGCTTACCGAGCCTTTCGGCGTAAACGAAAACAACGCCGAAAGCGGCGTATCGGAGACGAAAAAAACGGGCTCGCTCGTGTCGGCTTTTTGCGAAAGTTATTATCAAGCGACATTAACGCCTATCGTTGCCGTGTCTTGCGCGCAAGGCGGCACGGGTATAAACTTTTGGGATACAAACCGTCCCGCATATGCCGACGCATGCACTCGTATGTTATCGGCAAAGCAATTTATATCAAAAAGCGATAAGTTTAGTCTTCGCAACACGTTTATAGTTTGGTTGCAAGGCGAAACCGACGGAGACAACGGCGTAGTGCCCGAGCGTTACAACAAAACTCTTGCAAAAATTTTCGACGGTTTTAAAACCGATATCGGCGTAAATCATTGTTTTGTTATTCCTATCGGCGGTTTTAATGGTTCTGACGAAAACACTAAACTAAATTACGAGAGTATTCGTCAGTCGCAAATAGATTTTTGTCAATCCTATAGCGACGCCACCGTAATCAGTATTCAACTTTACGATATGTATCTTTACGGATTTATGAAAGATAATTTCCATTATATTCAAGAGGGATACGAAATCGTTGGTAAAGACGCGGGCGCGAATATGGCGGCTTGGGTAAACGGCGGCGTGGTAGATTGCAAACGTTATACAAATTCTACTCAATTAAAAACGGGCGGCGCATGGGAAGAAAAGAACGGTAAAGTCGTTATTCCCGCGGCAGCGGCGTTTGAAAATTCCGTTTATGCAAGCGCGGCGTCGAGATATGCTTCCGACGGAACGCAATATTATTGGAAAAAAGTCAACGGACTTTTCGACGGGGCGCAACTTCTTCCAGACAACGGCTCAACGTGGAATACGGGCACGGGCTTTGAAAAATCGCCTCAACTTAATTTTACTTTCAACGTTGAAAATACGGGCAAATATTATTTGTATTTGCTTACAAGTCACCCCGATACAGACGGAAACTCGGTGCTTGCGTGCATGGACGAAAATCCGCTTGTCGAGTGCGCGTTGAGTTCTTACGGAATAGGCATTTGGCAAAGCAGTGAAACTTGGGCTTTCGATATTACAACTCGCGGAGAACATACGATTACCATTTGCGCACGCGAAGACGGTTGCGTGGTAAATCAAATAATGCTTTCGACAAATAAAAACGAAAAATTTACGACAAAAGTAGCGGAAGAAGAAAGCGACAGACTTCCCGTAGTAAAGAAAGGCGCGTTTGTCGAGGTAAACGGAAACGTTTGTATAGATTTGTTTTCCGCTTTCGAGCAAAGCGAATATTGCACGTATTACGGCGGCAGAGCGGCAAATTCCACTTCGGATATAAATTATTATTGGGAAAGAAGCACCAACGGGCGCGGCGTACAAATCTTGCCGAAAGACACCGCACAATGGAGTTCTTC
>CAKQKQ010000073.1 GCA_934249265.1 uncultured Clostridia bacterium
TGTTCTAATGGGGTTTGAAATACGTACGCTTAATTAAGCCGAGCAGTCGGTTTGTTAAAGCGCGAAAACAATAACAATTTATCGACTTTAGCGATCAATATTGCTTTTTAGTATTGTATATTGGTGTCATCGCTTTATGTTGTCGATTAAAAAACGGAGGAACAAAATGATTCACGAAACTATTGATTTATATAATTATTTCGGCGTAAAACGCCCCCAAGGCGGCAAAGGTTATTTAACGACGTACGTATGGGACGTTTACGACGGTTTTAAGGGTAAAAAACGCCCCGCAATGCTCGTTATCCCCGGTGGCGCGTACGCTTTTGTGTCGAATAGAGAAAGCGAGCCTGTGGCTCTTGCATGGGTCGAAAAAGGCTACAATTCTTTTACTCTCGATTATTCGGTCGCGCCGATAAGTTATCCTTATCAACTTTGCGAGGCGTGCATGGCGATGGCGTACATAAGAGAAAACGCCGAAAAATATGCGGTTGACGCAAACCACGTCGCGGCGGTCGGGTTTTCCGCGGGCGGGCATTTGTGCGGAACGCTTGCAACGCTTTTCGACGACGAAAACGTCATTAAAATTATCGGCAAAAGAGAGGTTTCTTACCGTCCCGACGCGGTGATTTTGTCTTATGCGGTTTTATACAACAGCCACGGTGAAACTTTCGACAACATTTCCGCGGGCGACGATAAACTTAAAAAATATCTCAACGTGACCGAAAGAGTGACGAAAAACAGTTCACCCGCCTTTATTTGGCATACAAGATGCGATAATTGCGTGCCCGTTGACAACGCCATTAAAATGGCGAGCGCGTATAACGCCGTAGACGTGCCGTTCGCTTTGCATATTTTCGATAGAGGATATCACGGACTTTCTATAGCGACCAACGAATTGATAGAAAACCCGCAAGATTGGTATTTAACCGAAGACGTTTCGTCTTGGGTAAACTTGGCTTATATTTGGCTTAAAAATTCTCTCGACTTTAAAATATCTTAAATTTTATAAAATTCTCTACTAAAAACATTATAACAGCAATTTAAAGAGTAATAAATCGCTTTTATAGTGTGTTTTAAGGGTGTTGAAAATGAAAACCCGAGATTTTTACTTTGAGGTGGAAAATGAAGTGTATTTTTGTCTATAATCCCATTAGCGGAAGCGGCAAAATCAATAAATATATAGATTATATTCGTCAAAAACTGTCTACAAAATTCGACGAAGTGGAAATTTACGCCACGAAATATGCGGGCGAATTGAAAGTTCTCGCCGAAAATGCGTGCGGAGTATACGATTATTTTATCTTTGCGGGGGGCGACGGCTCGTTTAACGAGGTTGTAAACGGACTAAAAGAGCGTGAAAACAAGCCCGTTTTGGGTTATATTCCCACGGGCACGGTAAACGATATCGCGCGTACGCTGAAAATAAAAAGAAACATAAAGGGCGCAATAAAAAATATTTTGCACGGAAAAGAAGAAAAACTCGACGTAATGAAAATCAACGACGATTATTACGCCATGTATTGTTGCGGTTGCGGCGGACTCACGAGTTGTTCATACGAAGCAAAGCAAGAGTCTAAAAAGAAAATAGGCAAGTATGCTTACGCTTTAGAAATTTTGCGCAACGACTTGGCGTTCGACGAGTTTCCCGTTGAATTTTCTTCCGACAATTTTTCGTTTTCGGGCGACGTTTTGCATATAATGGCATTAAACACTCGGTCGCTTTCGAGTTTTAGGGTAAACCCCGACGGAGTGCTCAACGACAACAAGTTTGAAATCGTGTTTGTAAAGCAATTTAAGCGCAAGCACAAACTCACTAAATTGAGAAGATTTAAAAATTTAATGCACACCATAAAAGAATTTTTACTCGGATATCGTCTCGTTAAAAAGGATAGAAATTATTTCGTGTACGAGGGTAACAACGTAAAAATAAAAGTCCCCGACGACGTGGTGTGGAATTTCGACGGAGAAAAGGGTGTAAGCGGCGAAATCACTTTGACGATAGCGCACGAAAATATTACGCTTATCATTCCTAAAAACGCAAAGCCGTAATTTAATTTTCGTGATTTAATTTAACCGACAAGCATATTATACTAAAGAGGTAAAAAGAGTATATTATGCGACCGCCTATTGCGATAATCGACACCGAAAATTTAAAACACAACGCGCTTGAAATAAAAAAACTTTGCAATAAAAGTAAGTTTTGCGCGGTGGTAAAATCTAACGCTTACGGGCACGGTATAGCGGAGTGTTCGCGCGCGATTTACGATATCGTCGATTGCTTTGCCGTGTCGCTCTTAAGCGAGGCAATGACGTTGAGATACGCCGGAATAGATAAAGATATTTTAATGCTTTTACCGCCGTCAAAAGACGAAATAAGCGCGCTTATACGGCACGAAATTACAATTACCGTCGATAGCGTAAAACGACTAAACGAGGTGATTAAAGTTGCCGTTGCGATCAATAAAATCGCAAAAGTCGCAATTGCCGTCAACACGGGCATGAACAGGCTCGGTATAGATTCTGTGCAAGAGTTAGACGAGATATTGAGTATATATCATAAAAACGTAAAAAGTTTAAAAATTACCGATATATTCTCACATTTTGCAAATAATTACGATTTAAATTTTACGCAAAAACAGTGTGAAAATTTTATGCCGTTTGTCGATAAAATAAAGCGTGATTTCGACGTTAAAGCGCACATAAGCGCAAGCGGCGGACTGCTTATCGGCGGGTATAATTTAGACATGGTAAGGGTCGGAATAATGCTGTATGGTTATCTTCCTTTTGCAAGCGAAAAGATAAAATTAAAAAAGGTGATGACCATAAAAGCGCAAACGCTCGACACGAGATTTTTGCATAAAGGCGACCACCTTTTATATGGCAACTATATATTAAAAAACGACCGCAAAGTGAACCTCGTAAATTACGGTTACACCGACTGCGGAAAGCGTAAATTTATGCAAGGCAGCGTCAATAATTTATGTATGGATTTGTCTGCCAGCATAAACGGCGGCAGGGTGCTTTTCGACGCCGACAAAATCGCGAATAAAAACGGCACTATTTCTTACGAAGTGCTTACAAACGCAACTTCGCGTTGCGAATTAGTTTATAAATGATTTAAAAAAATTTATCGTCCGATATAATATAACGGTATTTGGCTATGATAAATTCGTTTTTAAAAAATTAAAAATTGAGACGTATTAGAAAAAATAAGGTATTGACAATTTTTACTAAATGCGGTATTCTTTTAAAGTGTATAAATACAACGCTAAATCGTCGACTTTCAGTCGGCGAATTTAACTATCTTAATTTGATTAAATAAAATTCAAAAATCGACCCGATTTAGTCGACGTAATTAAATCGACAAAACATAAAGTGAAGCCGATTTAACTTCGAGTTGATTTATAATAAAATTTGATTTGACTTATAATAAAAAAGGAAACACCTATGAGAATAGTTGCGGGCAAGCACAGAGGGCGCGTGCTTAAAGAGTTTAAGGGCAGAGACATACGTCCCACAAGCGATATGGCGCGCCAAGCACTTTTTAATATTTTAGGACAAACCCTCGACGGCGCGTCCTTTTACGACGCTTTTGCGGGCACGGGTGCGATAGGTCTCGAGGCTATATCGAGGGGCGCGACGGACGTTGTTTTTACCGACAATTCGCAAGAGAGCATAAAACTTATAAAAAGCAACACCGAAATGCTTAAAGAAACGCCGACGATAATATTCGGCGATGCAATTTCTTATTTATCGAGCACAAAAAAATCGTTCGATTACATATTTATCGACCCGCCGTATTCCACCGACCTCGGAATAAAATTGCTTGAAATAATCGATAAAAACGTCGATGTTTTGGCAGAAAACGGTATTGTTGTTTTTGAAACGGACAAACTTATGCAGTTTGTTTTAAATAATTTACAATTAATTAAAGAAAAGAGATACGGCAGAGCGTATTTCTATTTCTTGGGGAGAGGAAATGAATAAAATAAACAATAGAGCGTGCGTTTTTGTCGGGTCGTTCGATCCGATGACTAAAGGGCACGTGGAAATTGTGAAAAAATGCACGCAACTTTTTGATACCGTGTACGTGGGAGTTTTAAACAACGAAGACAAATCTTATTTTTTAAACGATGAAGAGCGTTTGTTTTGCGCAAAAGAGTCGCTAAAAGAAATCGAAGGTATAGTCGTTGAAAAATTCGACGGATTATGCGTCGATTATATGCGCGCCCGCGACGTAAACATTTACGTTAGGGGTTTGAGAAACGAAGCGGACTATAAGTACGAATGTACTATAGATAGTATCAACAAAATACTTTATCCCGAAATTTTTACCGTGTTTTTACAATGCGATAAAGATTACGTTGACGTTTCGTCTTCCGACATTAGAAACAAATTGTTAAAAGGCGAAGATATATCCGAGTTTGTCGCCCCCGAAGTAGAAGACTTGATGAGAAAGAAAGTCAAAAATTACAACAATAAGAAGTAAATTTTTGGCTAAATCAAGTATTTTAAGTTCTTATAGCGTAATTGGACGGAATATCTATCTTTGCGGTTTTGTGTAAAAATATAAAATTTTTGCACTCACATAGCGTATTGGAGTAGAATATCTATTCTTGCGTACTTATGCAGACACGCAATGTTTTTGCGCTTTTTATAAAACACAATATGTATTAAAAAACGAACAAAATCAAAGCAGTAATAAAAGCCGAGAAAAGCCCGTGAAGCAGTTTTGCGAATACAAATGCAAGGGTTGATACTTCGGCTTTTTTTAAATATACCGACGATTGGCAAATCACCGAAATACCTCCGAAAGAAATGAGGAAAGAAGTCAAAATAATCGGCAAATTTCCGCTTATTTTCGATAAATATATCGCGCCTTGAGTACATTCGATTATGCCTTTGCAAAATTGCGTCGAAACGTTTTCGCCGAAAAACGGTTTAAAAATGGCAATTAAAGGCGTCAAAAGGCAAAAATCGCAAGCAATACTCGTAAATACGAAAAATATAGATATAAACGCGCCGACAACGCATACCGAAATCACCGACGAATAGGCGCAGTCGTACAGCACGTTTGAGTTTTCTTTGCTTAAAATCGGCGATATCGTTTGAGGATTTTCGGTCTTTTTAAAAGAAAAAACAAAACCCAAAATTATTGCGGCGAGCGCGTGCGAAATATACAATATTCTACCTATGCGAGCGGAATTAAACATACCCACGCCCACCGCACCGATAACAAACATAGGACCGGAAGTAGAGCAAAATACGCTCGCTTTTTTACAGTTTTCGCTGTCGAGTTGCCCGTTTTGATGCAAATCGGCGAGAATTTTACAGCCAATGGGGTAGCCCGAAAGCAAACTCATCACAAAAGGATAAGCGGTTATTTCGGGACATTTAAACACGTGTTTGGTTATCGGTGAAAAAATTTTGGATAAGCCGTTTACGCAGTCTGTTTTTACCATTAGCGTTGTCAAAAAGAAAAACGGTAAAAGCGACGGCAATACCGAAATCGCCCAAACTTTAATGCCTTGCGCGCACACCGAAATATATCTTTGCGGAAATATCGCCAAAACGACCGCAATAAACAGTAAAAATGCCGTAAAAATTGCTTTTAAGGCGAGTTTTAATAGTTTGTTTACGGATTTTTTCGCTTTGAAATTATTTCTAAATTTGACGTTTTTAATTTTTTGTTTGTAAGTAAATGATAAAATCGACATATTCTATTGTATTATAAATTCGTTTGTGATATAATATTTTATGGACAAAACGTTGAAAATTTCGATAAATACGTTTAAAAGTTAAAATAAAACGATTAATCGATAAAGGATAAAATGTACGATTTATTTGATACCGTTGCGGTAAAAAACGAAAATATACCTCTTGCGGAAAGAATGAGACCGTTGACTTTGCGTGATTTTCTCGGTCAAAGCCATATTGCCGAAGACGGAAGTTTATTGAGAAGGGCGATCCAAATGGATAGGCTCGGCAGTTGCATTTTCTGGGGTCCTCCGGGGTGCGGCAAAACCACGCTCGCAAATATCATCGCAAATTCCACGAGCGGCAATTTCGTCAAGTTAAACGCGGTAAACAGCGGCGTTGCAGACGTAAAAAAAGCGGTTGACGAAGCGAGAGACAATTTAAAAATGTACGGCAAAAAGACTTATTTGTTGCTTGACGAGTGTCATAGATTCAACAAAACTCAAAGCGACTCGCTTTTGCCCGCCATTGAAAACGGAACGATTATTTTTATAGGTTCTACCACAGAAAATCCTTATGCGTCCATGACGCCGGCTATAGTTTCGAGGTGCAGAGTTTTCGAGTTTAAAAGGCTCACCGAAGAAGATATAATAAAAGCACTCGATAGGGCGTTAAGCGACGAAAAGAAGGGTCTCGGCAATTTAAAAACTCAAGTTTCCGACGAGGCGAAACGCCACATAGCGCGCCAATGCGGAGGGGATTTGCGTATCGCATACAACGCTCTCGAACTTGCGGTTTACACCACGCCTCCCAGAGAAGACGGGGTAATCGAAGTTACGCTTAAAGATGCCGAGCAGTCGATTCAAAAAAAGGCTCTTTCTTTCGATGAAAACTCTTATTACGATATGCTTAGCGCGTTTTGCAAAAGTTTAAGGGGCAGCGATTCAAACGCCGCGCTTTATTATTCGCAAAGGCTCATCAAGGGCGGTTGCGACCCAATGCTTATTTTAAGGAGACTCGTCGCTCACTCGAGCGAAGACGTGGGTATGGCAAATTCAAACGCATTAGTCGTTGCGACAAGCGCGATGTACGCTTATCAAAATTTAGGTTATCCCGAGGGGCTTATTCCTTTAAGTCACGCCATTATTTACGTTTGCGAAAGCGAAAAAAGCAACAGCGTAATCGAGGCTATGGGCGCAGCGGGCGAGGCTGCCGAAAAGGTTAGGGACGATAACGTTCCGCCGCATTTGAAAAACAGCGTATACGCCGACAAAGAAGCGAAAATGAAAAGCAGTCAATATAAATATCCGCATAGTTACGGTGGATACGTAGAGCAGCAATATTTGCCCGATTCGTTGAAAGACGAGGTATTTTACAAGCCTTCCGACCACGGTGACGAGGCGGAAGTGATTAAAAGGCAAAAGCGTTTGGGAAAAATTAAGTAAAAACATAAAATAAGGCGACGCCGCGCGAAAATCGATTTATATAAAAATGCAATTAATTTAAAATATTGCAAGGTCGTTTCGCGGGTGGATTTTTGATATATACTTAATAAAACGCATTGCAAAATAAAACTCATTGCTAAACAGTTAAAAAAACACGTCGCAAAATAAAACGCATTGCAAAACAGTTTAATAAAAATTGAAAACAGAAAACCGAACGCAAAGCAAATTCAATGCGTTCGGTTAAATTTTTATTTAGTTGAATTTTAATAATTGTTTGTGCGGTGGCGGGTAAGAGTAATTAGGTGTCAGATTAATAAATATAAATCTCGGCGTGTATGCCGAGAAAGAATTTACAAACTTAACCGCCGAGCGGTACAAGACCACAATTAAGTTTAATTTTATTTGCGCCTATTTGTTTTATTTATGTTTATCGAATTTGATAGAGTACAAGTTTTCGCCGTCTTCGGATATAGTGCCGCCCAGCGCGTATACCGCGCCCGTCAGCAAATCTATTACGCGTTGTTTAGTCCTCGGGGCAACGTCGGAAAGGTCTACCGAAAATATTTTTTTGTCTTTCATAATGTCGATAATGTCTTGCACGTCATCGAAAGACTGCGGGGTGTATACCGCTTTTACGCCTCTTTTTACGTGTCTGTTTGTAGAAGCGTCGGTATTTTTTTGTTCTGTAACGTTTTGCGAGGTAGTCGTTTTATCGACTTTTTTTAAAAATAGTTCCGACAATTTCATAAATAAGTCCTTTAAAATCTCTTAAGCAAAATTATTTGCGCTTTATTAAAGTGCATTTTATTATTTGCCCCCATAAAGAGAGTCTATAAAAGTGCGCTCATATAAAGCAAAAACGCAAAAATGTAAAAAACGTAAATTTGCCGCAGAGAAAAATTAAAAGTAAATATAATAAAAGCCGTTTTTAAAAAACGGCCGAAATAAGCAAAAATACTGTGCATTCTTTTTTGTAGAACACCACCGAAGCGTAAACCGAGCAGGTTACTCCTCTAAAGCTACCTTATGGCACATAAACAAATCCGCTTAATGCTGCTATATTCCTATCCTGACATGGTTCACGACAGTCTATTGCATAAGACCTTAGTATCAACATCCCTTACACGGCGCAGCCAACCATGGCGAACTCCGAGAAAGACTCTTCGACCTTGCTGTAGTGGATTGCAAGTACAGGGCACCACTAGCTCCCCATCTAGCACAGTACGTATATTTTATATTAAATTTGAAAATAAATCAAGTAAAATAAGTAAGTTTTTGTCAAAACACTTTACAAGAAGGTAAAAATTTGATAATATATTAGCATAAACGTTGACGGAAACACGTTTTACGGTATAAACGCATCAGCGAGCGACGTACGGTGAGAGGTCGCGGCAGGTTGTCCGTAAAATATCATTCCCGAGTATGCGGAAGAACAAAGTAGACCCGCACGGCTTCCCCGTTATAGGATAAAAAAGCGCGTAAAGTTATATTTGCTTTACGAATTAGAGTGGTACCGCGGAATCCCCGTCTCTAAACGAGATAGGGATTTTATTTTTTATTGAAATATTTAATCAGGAGAACGAATATGTACAAAAAAGTCGACACTTCGTTAAACTTTCTCGACAGAGAAAAAGAAGTAATTGAGTTTTGGAATGAAAACGACGTATTTAAAAAGAGCATCGAGGAAACCGAAGGCGGAAAAGAATTCTGTTTTTACGACGGACCTCCGACGGCAAACGGCAAGCCGCATATCGGTCACGTGCTTACAAGGGTAATGAAAGATATTATACCCAGATATAAAAC
>CAKQKQ010000074.1 GCA_934249265.1 uncultured Clostridia bacterium
ACGAAGTGATTTCATTTCACATCAGTGGAATTTATCCCGTCCGCAAGGACGGATTTAACTGAAAAAGCCTTAAGATTACAGCTTTTCAATCACCTCTTGTTTATAATTATAACACAAATTACAATGAAAGACAATAACGAAATCACGCTTTGCTTGATGAAATTCAAACGAGTTTGAATGAAATCTTCGGCTTTGCCCAAGATGAAATAAAATTCGTCCTTGTTTCCTTGCATAAGCAAGATTTCATCACGAAGTGATTTCATTTCACATCAGTGGAATTTATCCCGTCCGCAAGGACGGATTTAACTGAAAAAGCCTTAAGATTGAAACAATCTTAAGGCTTTTTCTGGAGCTACTGACGGGATTTGAACCCGTGGCCTCGTCCTTACCAAGGACGTGCTCTACCTACTGAGCCACAGCAGCATTTGTTCCGTCGAAATTAAACTTTTTGTCGACGGCTTTATATTTAATTTATTCTTGCGCGATAGCGGTAAATATACTGTTCCACATTGCGCTGTCTACGGCTGTATCTCCGCTTTTAAACGAGCGGTCATAAAACGTAAACGTTTCAACTATATGCTTTAATCTTTTCGGCGTAAAAAGTTTTGACTGTTGCTTAATTTTCGTAACGGCATACTCTTTAATGCCCAAGTTTTGCGCGAGGTCGGCACTACTTAAATTTGAAATACTGCAAAACAACAACCTTCTGAAATGGTTGTACACCGCAACGAAAAGTCGCTGTTTGTCGGTGTTTTTGTCAAGCATGTCCAAAATCCCCTCGTACGCGCTTTCTCGTTTGCCTTTGGCGATGTTTTCCACCACTTCGTAAATTTGAAAGTCGGCGTCTTTGGTGACGATCGTTTTTATATCGTCCTCGGTGATTTCGCCTTTACCGTCGCAATAAGAGATAAGTTTTTGCGTTTCGCCGCTGATTTTTGTCATATCGCCTTGGCAATAATCCGACAATAGTTCGCACGCATTGACTTTTATGCTTAAACCGCTTGCTTTAGCGGTGCTTTTTACCCATAAATTAATTAAATCTATATCGCCTTTATTGCAGTCTACAAAAGTGACGAATTTGCCCTTTTTAAGCACGTCGTTTTTAGTGGAATTGGCAATAATAAGTATAGAATCGGCGCAAGGATTATCCAAATATTTAATAATTTTAGACGATTTCGCTTCTGCCGCCGTCGGGTAATAGTCCCTTATAAGCACGATGCGTTTAGGACTTAAAAAAGGATAAGAATTAAGTGCCATTATGATTTCGTCGGTTTTAGAATTAACTTCGCCGCCGTCGTATTGCACGTAATTCAATTCGGGGTTGTCGAGATATTTGTCTTTGATGAGCGCAACCGCCCTCTCCTGCAAAAACGAATCGTCGCCTTCGACGAGATATATCGGGTCGCACGATGCGATAAGACTTTTTTTGAGTTGCTGAAACCTCAACTTAAGCCCCTCCTTTCAATCGACTTTAATATTTTAACACATTTTTTTATAAAAAGCAATCAAAATACAAGACACATTACAGAAGAAATTAAAAATATTGCGCCGAAAATACATTTTTTCTTTACCGAAAGGTTTATAAGGTCGCTCGCAGTGAAGAATGAAAGGTAATAAGCGAGTGCGAAATACAAGTTTGCCTTGATGCGAACGTAAAACACGGACAAATCTATCACGTTTAAAACATAGTTGATTATTTTTATCCCGAAACCGGGGATAACCAAGCAATACGACAAAAACGGGAATATAAAACTCAATGCGGTAATGGCAAACAGCATATAGAAAATTATGCTTACAACAGGTACGAGCAATAAATTAAACACTACGCCCACGACGCTTACCCTTCCGAACACCAACAAAGCGATCGGCAAAGTTGCCAAAGACGCGGAAAGGCTTAAATTTACAGCCGAACTTATGGCTTTGCCGCCGAGTTTGTTTACTCTGCACAGCACGGGATACAATATCGCGATACCCACAACCGATACGAACGAAAGTTGAAAGCCCACGTCGAACAAATTGCCTATATCCAATAGCAAAATCACGGTCGCGCTTAAAGAAATGCTGCTTACAAAATCGTTTTTACCGCCGAAAGTGGAAAACAGCATTGCCGTTATACACATAATAACCGCTCTTACAGACGACGGTCTAAACCCGCAAACGCCCGCATAAAATATCAAAATGCAAGAAATTATCGCAGTTTTTGCGTATCTGTTTTTATATTTACGCAAAAGTAAAGTCAACATTCCGCACAAAAATCCGATATGCAGACCCGAAACGGCGAAAATATGCGCTATGCCCGCAAACCGATAAACGCCTTTCACCTCGTCGGGCATAAAAGAACTGTCTCCGCAACAAAGCGCGTATGCAATGGGGAAAGCGTCGCTTTGCATATACTTTTTGAATTTTTTAAGAACTTGCAAAGACACGTAAGTCAGTGGACGAACTTCGTTGTCAACCACTTCGATATTTTGCACGCTTGTCAAATCGTAAGTAGGTCCGTCGACTATCGGCGCATTATTGATATAGCCGTTGCTTTTGATATCGACGAATTGCACGTAAGCGTAACCTTTTACTTTATCGCCTATTTGCAATTCTTCGGTATCGCAAAAAGAAAGTTTTACTCCCTTAATTTTGTAATCGCGAGACAGTTCGGCGTCTTCGAGTTCGTATAAAAACGTACCGTTGTCCTCGATTTTAGAGCAAACGTATCCGCTGAAATTGTAATAATTGCTTTCGATATTGAAACTGTTGACCGTTTGTATTCTGCTATACAGCGAAAGCGCGCCGAACGCGAAAAATATAAGACAAACGCAAATGCAAATTATGTTGCGCCTTTTGTTTTCGATATCCTTAATAAAAGCATAAACGCCGAAAGAAATTATCACTGCGGAAAACACGGCAAGCGCGGGTATGCTGTAATAAAAACAAACGTAAGTAAACACCGCGCCCGAAATGAGAGACAAAGCGATAAACATTAATGGTCTGTAATTAAACAATTTCATTTCGCTCCCCCTCTTTAGTGCTTTTGACAAATTTCGACGTTATTTTCAACGTTTTGACAAAATTTTTGCTACCCGATTATTGATTTTACTCTCATAGGAATAAATTGTCAATATTTTTATAAATTTCTTTATTTAATTAATTGTTTTTTATTTAATACTTTGTTATACTAAAAGTAGCCTGCAGTGTTCGAGGCGGAGTTTGAAGGTAATCCACGAAACTTATTAGGGAGTTCGGAGTCCGGCGCAATATGCAAAGCCTGTGGACGTGTCTATTGAGCAGTCCTATATTTCAGGAAGTCAGAGGTGCGCGGCAGAACACCCACCTGCTATGAAAGCGGGTTAATTTATGCTCCGTACGGCACACGCGGGTTTTTTTGTTTTTTTGCGCTTTTGTTTCGCAATTTTTGCAATTTTTATTTGCAATTTTTACAATTGCTTTTGCTATTTATAATTGTTGCGTTTTTGCAATTGCTTTTCACTTTTTGCGATTTGCGCTTTTCTTTTATTTGTTTTGCGCTTTTTGTTTAAACGTTTTTGGACGGCATTTACTTAAATGCGCTTTTATTTTAGCGATTTTCACATTAAAAAGCGGCGTTTTTAGTGGCGGCAATAGTGTTTTTATGCGGCAAAACAAATATATTTTTATAAATCGACGTAATTTTAGTTGCAAAGTTTTACAAAATATGATAATATTTATAAGTAAATAAAAACGGCCTCATGGTCAAGCGGTTAAGACGTTGCCCTCTCACGGCAAAATCTGCGGTTCGATTCCGCATGGGGCTACCATTCCCGAGACAATTTGTCTCGGGTTTTTATTTTTTACAAACAAAACATACCTTTATGTTGCGATAAAATGTAAATTGTGTATTTCGTTTTTGCAGCAATGTGACAGTAGCAAAATTTATAAAAGTTTTATTGTGAAAAACATAGGTATAAAGTGATATTTTAAGGAAAAACGAAAAAAGTATTGACTTTTTCTTTATTTTATTTATAATTAATATTATAATATATATAAACGAATAAAAACACGGCGCAAGCATTTTAAAACGTTGCGCGGGTAATTTAAAATCCTTTATCTTCAACGAATAAAAACGTTGCGCGGGCATTTAAAACGCTTTATCGGTATTTTATTTTATCCCGAAATTTACCAACAAAATTGCGGTAAACGGCTTGTTTTTATCGTTTAAATTATTAAATATCAACAAAAAGGTGAAATTATGAAAACTTATAAGTGTAAAGTATGCGGAAAGATTTTTACCGTTCAAGGCAACGAAGAACCCGTTTGCCCCGTTTGCAAACAAAAAGGCGATAAATTGGAATTACTTGCCAACAAATATGCCGGCACGCAAACCGAAAAGAACCTCGCCGCAGCCTTTGCAGGCGAATCTCAAGCGAGAAATAAATATACATACTTCGCTTCTACCGCTAAAAAAGAAGGATACGAGCAAATCGCTTCGTTGTTCCTTAAAACTGCCGACAACGAAAAAGAACACGCTAAAATGTGGTTTAAAGAACTTAACGGCATAGGCAGCACCGCAGAAAACCTCGGCGCGGCTGCAACGGGCGAAAATTACGAATGGACGGATATGTACGAAGGTTTTGCAAAGACGGCTGAAGAAGAAGGCTTCCCCGAACTTGCAGAAAAATTCCGCCTTGTAGGCGCAATTGAAAAAGAACACGAAGAGCGTTATCGCGCGCTTTTGAAAAACGTTGAGACGGCTCAAGTATTTGAAAAGAGCGAAGTTAAAGTTTGGGAATGCAGAAACTGCGGACATATCGTGGTCGGCACTAAAGCACCCGAAGTTTGCCCCGTTTGCGCTCATCCGCAAAGTTATTTTGAAGTAAACGCTAAAAATTATTAATTTAATAAAAATTTAAGACGTCGCTAAATCGCGACGTCTTTTTTTTGCATTTTTTGCTTAATTTGTCTGTCTTTTTACGTTATGCCGTGAAATTAAATACCATAAAATTAGACGGCTTTTTCGATATCTTCTTCTTTCTTCTTTTTATGCGTATTAGTAACCATTGCGGGGTCGTCAACGTAAACGTAATCGCAATAATTGTATTTCGGGTTTTCGTCTACCCTCTTTTTCATTGCGCCGTACACGTCGTTTCTTAATTTTTCAACGGCTTCTTTTTTACCCAAAGTCAAATCGGGATAAAACGGACCGTCGATATAAGTCACGACCTTTGGCTTTTTAATAAATTTTAATCTCCTTTTTGTATACACGCTTGTAAAAGCAAAACAAGGAGCGTTGAAATCGACAGCATAATGGAAAGACTGCGTGCCGAAATTGCGAATATCGGTATAATAAGGCCAAACGTGCGCCTCGGGATAAATCGCGATGGTGCGGTTCATTTCGAGCAGTTGTTCTACACCCTTGCGGTAATTTTTCATACCTTTAAATGAAGTGGGAATAGGCACTGCGCCGAGCATTTTTACGACCGTGGCAAGACCTTTTATAGATACCGCGTCGGGATTTGCAATTATATGCACCTTTTTGGGAAAAGAAATTATCGACGGATTAAACACGTCCATTAAACAGTTGGTGTGATTACCGAAAATAAAATATCCTTGATTTTTTACCCCTTTAAGCACCTTTCTGTTTTTATACCTGACTTTATATTTAGCCTTGAGCGTAACGTAAATTATGGGATAAGCGATAAACCGTAAAACGTTTTCGCCCGCTCTGAAAAACAGACTTCTATCGACGTATTTATAATCGTCGGGTATGATTTTGGTGTTTATTTTAGTACCCGCAAAATCGTCGTTGAGTTCGTCGTGGTAATAATAAGTTTTTCTCATTAGTATAATCCTTTTATGGCTTTAACCGCTTATCGCCTTTTAAATTAAACTGCCGTTTAAGCCGTTTTTTGCTTAGATTCGGCTTTTTTCAATTTATTTAAACGGTTTTGCCTTAAATATATTTAATAAGCATTTCGGAAAGTTCCGCTTTTGTGGAAAGACCGACTGTTTTTTCTACCATTTCGCCGCCTTTAAAGACCATAAGACACGGTATACTCATTATTTTATATTCAAACGCGAGTTTTTCGTTTTCGTCAACGTTGATTTTGACTATTTCCGCTCTGCCTTGCAAGTCATCGGCAAGTTCGTGTATTATAGGCGTTTGCATTTTGCAAGGATAACACCAACTCGCCCAAAAATCGACTAAAATAGCCTTATCCGTCGTCTCAAGAAGATTTTTAAATTCGGTTTCGTTTAATTCTTTTACAAAATTACTCATATAAACCTCCTAAAACAGTATTTGTTTTTTCGTCGTTTTTATGTATTTTTCGACAAATTATGCAAGATATTTCTCGATTTCGTCCGCTTTTACGGTGATTTGAGTGCCGTCTTGCATGTTTTTAAGCGATACTACGCCGCTTTCGATTTCGTTGTCGCCGATGACAACGACGTACTTCGCTTTTATTTTGTCCGCGTATTTAAACTGCGCTTTTACGCCTCTGCCCATGTGGTCGATTTCCGCTTTATATCCCTTTAAACGCAAGTCGTAAACCATTTTAAAAGCCATATCGTAAGCCTTTTCGCCCATGGTGGCGATATATAAATCGGTTGGGCGTTCCTCGGGAATTTGCACGTTTTCGGCTTCCATAAGCATCAAAACCCTTTCAATACCCATACCGAAACCTACGCCCGCGGTAGAATTGCCGCCGATTTGAGAAATAAGTCCGTCGTATCTGCCGCCACCGCAAACAGTGCCTTGACTGCCGAGCGAGGTGGTGACAAACTCGAATACCGTCCTCGTGTAATAATCGAGTCCTCTGACTATATACGGGTTGACCTTGAAATCGAGTCCTGCGATTTTTAAAAGAGATTGCAACCTTTCAAAATGCGCCTTGCAGTCGTCGCACAAATAATCGGTGATTTTGGGCGCGTCAACTGAAATTTTCTTGCAACCCTCTTCTTTACAGTCGAGTATACGAAGGGGATTTTTGTCGTATCTTACCCTACAAGTCGGGCACATATCGTCGAGTTTGTCGGCAAAATAAGCCTTTAAAGCGGCGTTATATTTTTGTCTGCACTCTTTACAGCCCATGCTGTTGATATTGAGCGCGACTTTAAGTCCGAGTTTGGTAAGCAAAGTATAAGCGATGAGTATTACTTCCGCATCGGTGTCCGCACCGGACGCTCCGTAAACTTCGACGCCGAATTGGTGGTGTTCTCTAAGTCTACCCTTTTGGGGGTTTTCATAGCGGAATACGGGGGTGATATAGTACATTTTGAGCGGCATAGCCGTGTTTTGCAAGCCGTTTTCGACAAACGCCCTCGCCACGCCCGCAGTGCCTTCGGGTTTTAAAGTGATGCTTCTTTCGCCCTTGTCGAGGAAAGTGTACATTTCTTTGTTTACTATATCCGTGGTATCGCCCACGCCGCGCAAAAACAATTCGGTGTGCTCGAAAGTGGGTGTACGTATTTCCTTTAAGCCGAAGTCGTCGGCGATTTTACGCGCCAACCCCTCGATATAGTGCCATTTGTAAGACTCTTCGGGAAGTACGTCTTTCGTTCCCTTTGGTATGTTTATCATATTTGCCTCTTTTATAAAATGTATTTTTTGAGATTTTGGTTTTGCAAAAGTTCGCCCAAGTGGTCTTCGACGTACTTTTTATCTATCGTAAGGTCAAACAAGGGATAATCGCCGCTTGCATTGAAAGAAATGTCTTCCAAAAGGTTTTCCATAATGGTGTGAAGTCTTCTTGCGCCGATGTCCTCTTTGGTTTCGTTGGTCTCGAAAGCGACTTCGGCGATTTCTTCGATCGCGTCGTCGGTGAAAATCAAATTGATATTGTCCACTTTAAGCAACGTTGCATACTGCTTTGTAATCGCGTTTTGCGGAACGGTGAGAATTTTCACGAAGTCATCTTTGGTGAGACTTTCGAGTTCTACCAAAATGGGGAATCTGCCTTGAAGTTCGGGGATTAAATCCGTAACCGACGAAACGTGGAACGCGCCCGCCGCGATAAACAAAATGTAATCGGTTTTTACAGGACCGTATTTTGTCATTACCGTGCAACCCTCGACTATGGGGAGAATATCTCTCTGTACGCCCTCTCTCGATACGTCAGGACCGCCGCTTCTGCCGTTGTTGCCCGCGATTTTATCTATTTCGTCGATGAAAATAATGCCTTCTTGCTCGGCTCTTTTCACGCCTTCGCTTTGCACTGCGTCCATATCGACGAGTTTTTCGGTCTCTTCGTCGATGATGAGTTTCATTGCCTCTTTTACGGCTACTTTTCTTCTCTTCTTTTTCTTGGGAATCATGTTGCCGAATATCGAACCGATGGAAATTTCTCCGCCGCCAGGGACTATTTCAAGCCCCTTGGGATTATCGTTTACTTCTATCTCGATAACGGTGTTGTCGTGCTTTCCGCTGTCAAAATCACTGCGTACGTTCTTCTCAAAGATGTCAGAAGGGGTCTCGCCTTTTTGGTCTTTAAGCGCGTCTAAAAGCGCAGCCATAACCTTTTTTTCGGCGGCGGCTTTCGCCTTAATTGCGACCTCTTCGCCCTTTTCTTCTTTGACAAGGCGAATACTGTTTTCAACGAGGTCTCTTATCATTGACTCGACGTCTCTGCCGACGTAACCGACCTCGGTATACTTCGTTGCCTCGACCTTTATAAAGGGGGCTTTCACAAGTTTTGCAAGTCTCCTTGCTATCTCGGTTTTACCTACGCCCGTAGGTCCTTTCATGATTATGTTTTTAGGAGTAATTTCTTCCATTTGTTCAAGCGGAAGCATACTTCTTCTATAACGGTTTCTAAGCGCAACCGCCACAGCGCGTTTTGCCTTTTCTTGACCG
>CAKQKQ010000075.1 GCA_934249265.1 uncultured Clostridia bacterium
GAATAATACACGCTCGTGTCGTCCGTTTGGGTGTAAAGATATAAGCCGTTTACGCCTATTTTCACCCAAGTCGTGACGGTAATGCCCGATTTCGTCTCGGTGAAAGACAAACTCTTGTTGCCGTACATATCTTCTTTTATTCCGTCTATCGCCATGCCGTCGTCCAAAGTAATATCCTTGTCGTCGCTACCCGAGTCGCTGTCTTGCGAAGTGTCGGTGCTCGTGTCGGTGTCGGTATTGCTTTCGCTGTTGCCGCCCGAACCTCCGCACGCCGTCGCAAAAGACAAAGTCAATATGCAAATAAGCGTCATTAGTAATAGTAAAAATTTTTTCATTTCTTCCCTCCTATATTTTATACGCAAATTTTACACGGCATCGAGTAACGACAAATATAAAACATTGACTTTTTTAATGCTTAATTCGTTTTATACTTGTTTCGTCAAACTTATAAATTTTATAGTCGTTTTGCCCGAAAATATGTAAAAGTTGCGTCAATTATTTCTTTTTTAAACGGTCTTGTTTTATATAGCGCGCTTCATTATGTGCTTTTTTGCGTGTAATGTTATGCGTATTTTGCGTAAATTTTTACGTGCGGTTCATTTTGCGCCGCACCAAGCCGTTGCGATTATAAAAATATTATATCACGCAAAAAATGCGTTTGGGAATAGCAATACTCACTTAAATGATTGCAAAAATCACAATTTTTCTCGCCGTAATAAATTGTCAACAAGCGCAATTTTATTTGCTTCGTCAAGCCGCCGATAATTACCTTTTTATGCCGACAATTACCTTTTTAAATTATAATAAACTGCCGATAAACGCAATTTTACTTACTGCGCCAAATTACCTATAATCACCACTTCGCTGAGCGCAACACCGCCGCCGATTATAAGCGAAACTTGCTTTGCGGTCGTTTCGTCTTTAAACAGCACCGCCGCGCAACTTCCTACGATTTTTATTTCGTAATCGTACTCGTCGATATAGCGATTTTTGCCGCTGAATTTTATATTATAAGTTTTATTTCCGACCTTTACGGTAATCGTTTTTGCGCTTGTAAAATAGTCCGTGCTGTCGTAAATCATGACGCCTTTACACGATACGTCTTGCGTAAAGTTGAAATTTACAGTGCTTTTCGAGTTGAATAGACGTTCTTTTTCATCGACTTTTAAATAGTCGTAATTGATTATTCCGTCTATAAGTTTTTCTTCTTCCGAAGTAACCGTAGAATAAGGCGTAAGGTTGATATATTTACCGCTTCCGGACGGCAAAAGTTGAGGAGTAATCGACGGTCCGTTTACTACGGGATTTCCGTTTTCGTCAAAGACCAACCTATCGAAAGCGATTTTCCTTTGCGAGCCGCCGTTTTCGGTATCGACGTGACAGTGATAAGCCATAAACAGTTCTTTTTTGTCGGGAGACGGAAACACGCTGCAGTGCCCCGTACCAGAAACCCACGTCCAATCGGCATTGACCGACAAAATGGGATTAGTTTCGAGTTTTTCAAAATTTGCAAGCGGACTGTCGCTTATCGCAACGCCAACCGAATAATTGTTTTTTTGATAGTAGTTTGCAGAATAGAAAAGCATATATTTGCCGTTTCGCTTTATCATAAACGGCGCTTCGTTCCACTTGTTGACGGAATTGAGCCCTTCCCATTTTTGCGAAGGATAAACAAGCGGCTCGGCAGTTACGCTGTCTTCTACCACGCTGACCATATCGTTTTCAAGTTTGCAACCGTAAATCGAGGAAACTTTGTCTTTTTGGTCTTGAGAAAAATATAAATACACGTCGCCGTTGTCGTCGATAAACGGACTCGGGTCTATCACCGCATAACCGAAATCGAACGGACATTCTTCTTTCGTGTAAGTTTTGCCGCCAAACTCGCCCTCTATTTCGCTAAAAGGTCCTTCGGGACTATTTGACACGGCGAGACCAATGCCCAAACGGTTTTTCAAAATGTCGAAACCCGTGTAATACATATAATATTTTCCGCTTTTTTCGATAACTTCGGGTGCCCAAAGGGTGTTGACCGCCCAAGCCGTGCGTGCGGGAGTAAACACGTTGCCGATTAAAGTCCAATCGGTGAGATTTTTCGATTTCCAACCTCTTATATAAGAACAATCCATGTCCGCTTCGGCGTTGGTCGCGTACATATAAAAGGTATCGCCCACCGTAATAACGCTGGGGTCGGCGGCTTTCACCGCGCCCTCGTTGCGGTAAAACACCGTTTTGTCTATTTGACAATCGCTTGTGGAATAATCGGTATAACTATCGCTTTTATCCCCTTTGTCGGCGCAAGCAAACATAGCCAATGCCGACGCGCAAGATAAAACCAAGCACAAAAGTTTTTTAAATATATTTTTCATAAACTCTCCGAATTTTTATTTTGATTTTTGTTTGGCTACTGCCGTAAAAATTTAAACAACCTTTTCACAACTGCCGTAATACTTTAAATAGCCATTACTTACAGCCGCCTAACTTTTGGTAACTTCTTTTGTAGTCACCGTAAAATTTTAAACAACTTTTTCACAACTGCCGTAAGACTTTAAATAGCCGCCATTTAACAGCCTTATAAAACACTTTAAATAATCATCGTTTCACAACTACTGAAACACCTTAAGTATCCGCCGCTCACACAATGCAAAACACGGCTAAATTTAATTTTAATTAAACGCCAAATTGCCTTGATTTCGCCGTTTTCTGTTATTTTTACGCAATACGTATTATGTAAACGCGTATTTTAAAGACTAAAACACGGCTGCTCGCTCAATTAAATTTTTCGTTTTTAATCTTTTAGTCCCGTAGAGGCAATACCTTGAATAAGTTGCTTTTGCGCGACGAAATAAAGTATTAACATAGGTATCATTATAATGATACAACAAGCCATAATTTTGGGGAAATTACTCTCTGCACTGCCCGTCATTAGCCTTAAAACAAGTTGCAAAGTATATTTACTTCTCGTGTCGATATAAAGCATAGGACCGAAATAATCGTTGTATCCCGCGATAAACCAAAGCACCATTTGCGCGACGAGCGCGGGCGCGGAAAGGGGAATAATTATCCTTATAAACGTGCCGAATTTTCCGAGTCCGTCTATTTCGGCAGCCTCGGTCATTTCTTTGGGTATGCCGTAGAAATATTGTTTTAAAAAGAACATACAACTTACCGTGCCAAAGGCGTTGGGTATCATCAAAGGCTTGTACGAATCCGTCCAACCTATCATGTCGTAAATTACGTATGCGGGAGTCATCGTGATTACCCCAGGCAACATAATCGAAAACATCAACACGGCAAACATCACGCCTTTACCTTTAAAGTTGAGTTTTGCAAAAGCATACGCCGACAACGCCGAGGTGAACACGCCTATTATCATTATCGGCACAACCACTATAAGCGTGTTTGTAAGTCCCGTCCAGATAGACGGCGAATTTATCACTTGCTTATACGATTTTAAATCGATATACCCTCTGAAAAATTTGAAAGGAACTTTGGTAGAATCGGCGTAAGTTTGAAACGAAGTCGCCAAAATTACCAAAAACGGAAGAATAACAAGCAAGCACGCGACCGCAAGCACGATATAAGCGACCACGTTTGCGGGCTGAAATTTTTTGGTTTGTTTAGTCTTAATCATAATGCACCCACCTTTTACTCAACCCGAAATTGATTGCGGTAAATACCATTATTATAAGTCCCACAAGCCAACTCATCGCGGCGGCATAACCCATGCCGTAAGTGCGCTTGTCGAGGTTGAACGCAATGTCCCACACTCTGAAAACCATAGTCAACGTGCTGTTTTCGGGTCCGCCGTTGGGGGTCATTATTTGGAAGTTCGCGAAACTTTGAAGCGCGCCTATAAATCCCATTACCGTAAGGTAAAACGTCGTCGGGGAAATAAGCGGGAAAGTTATAGTGAAAAATACCCTTAAATTGCTCGCTCCGTCGAGCATTGCCGCCTCGTAATAAGATTTGTTTATGGCAGACAATGCCGCCGAATACAATATCATATTAAACCCGAGACCGCCCCACACGCTCGTCAAAATCATCACGGGCATTGCCGTGCGCACGTCGCCGAGCCAATTTATCCTCTGCGCGTGGAAAAAGTCCATTATAGTGTTGAGTATGCCGTAATTATACTCGAATACCCATTTCCACATCGTCGATATTGCCACCGCCGAGCAAATGTACGGCAAAAACAATATCATTCTGAAACCTTTTTTAAAGGCTATTTTTCTGTTTAAAAAAGACGCGAGAACAAGCGACAACGCAATGGATAAAAACACCGTGAAAAACGCGTAAACGAAAGTGTTGCCCACAGATTTGAAAAATTTGTCGTCTTCGGTGAATATCCTTATGTAGTTTTCAAACTTCACGGGCTTTATATCCCTTAAATCGAACGTCCGCAGTTTTCCGAACGAAAGGACCAAGGAAATGACGAGCGGAATAAACCCAAACAACAAAAACCCTATTAAAGGAGACGATGCGAAGAGTATCCCTTGCAAATTGTCTAAAATTTTTCTCTTGTTTTTTTGTTTTTTTATAAGTAATTCGCTGTTAAAAGGTTCGCTAACTAAACTCCCCTTTTCCGCGGGCGTTTTATCGGATTTATCGCTTACTTCGACGGCTAAAATGCTTATGCCGTCGTTTTCGTCGACGGTTAAAAGATTTATACCGTCGTTTTCGTCGACGGTTTCCGATTTATCGCAAAGTTTCATTTTTCCCTCCGATAGTTGCGCAAAATCGCTATTTTTTGTGTTAAAAAAGCGGGTTTTACGCTTTTTAATCAGTTTTTGTAATAATTGTCTATTATCGTTTGAGTTTTCGAGCCGTGCAACTGCTCTAATCTTTCCAAAGTCATACTGCCCATAAGCACTTTGTTGTTTAAATCGTCAGCCCACTCGTTTATCCACGCCTTGCTGGGAAGATATCCCCAGTCGCCCGTCTTTTGGTAATAAGCGGCGTCAACGAAAATTTGTGAATTTGCGGGTTTTTTATTCGGTTGCAAGAAAGTGTCGCTTTGAGAAAGTGCCATTGTGTTGGGAATAGTAAAGCCTTCTTCGGCAAAAACCTCTTCTCCTCTTCTGCCCGCCATAAACTCGATAAATTTCCAAGCGGCGTCCTTTTTCTTGCTTTTTGAAGGAATAGCGTACGCGAGCGAACCGCTGTGACCCGCCACCACGCCGTCTTTGTATTTAGGAAGAGGAGCAACGTCCCAATCGAACTCCGACTTGCCCGATATCGTCTTGCGGAAAATGCCCACGGCGTATCTCGTGTCGATGAGCATTGCGCATTGAGCGGAAGAGAAAAGTCCGTAGTTTGAGTTAGATGCGGAAACGTCTGGCTTGGGCGAAACTTGATATTTCACGGATAAATCCACGAAATATTGCATTGCTTCACGCTCGGACGGAAGTTGATTACATTTTGCCTTTTGTTCGTCCGTAAGGTAAGATTTGTCGGTATAAGAAATTATTTCGCCGCCCGTGTATTCAGTCGAATTTACAGTAAACGACTCGCCCTCTTTTACTATATAATTCTTTTCGTTGTCGAAAAGCGTAAACTCGTATTTACCGCCCGTTGCAAGGCTGTCGTCTTTTACCCATTCGAGACAGTTGCCGCCGACCGACCAACCGAAACAGAACCAATTTATTACGTACAAGCCGTACTTTGTGATACTGTGGTCGTTTCTCACGGGCGCGGAAGTGTTGGAAGTGAGTTTTTGAGAAAGAGATAAAAATTCTTCCCAAGTGGTAGCGATTTTATTGTTGAAATACCACTTGTCGTCTTTTAAAAAGTACGCGCTGTCAGTGCCGTAAGTAGAAAGCGACTGCTCTTTATCCATAGAAATGCACTCGATGCCAACCGCTTTCATTGCGTCGATATTATAAAACACGACCGACGGGCTGTAGTCTCTCATTATTCCGTAAAGTTTACCCGTACCGCCCCTTCTCGATTTTCTGTCGTAACGGTAACGATTTACGCCGTCTTCCCACATCTCGTTTAAGTTGATTTCTGTGCTGTTTGCAGCATACGTATCGAGTTCAGCGATATATCCGTCGTCAATCCACGACTTAATTTCGCCGTCGCCGGCAATGATTACGTCGGGCACGTTTCTGCCCGCCAAAGCGTTGTTGATTTTCACTTCGTAATCTCCCGACGGAATAGGCGTATATTCAACGTAAATTTTGCCTTTGTTTAAATTGTTGAACTCTTTTCTTAATTGCTCGGTAAGTTCTTGCTCGGTTTCGTTTCCCCAACCGAAAAACTTTATCGTGACCGCGCCGCCGTTGTCGCTGCTGCCGCCACCGCAAGCAACCACGTTAAACACCGTAAACACAGTCAATAAAACTGCCAACGTCTTTTTTAATAACGATTTCATATTTTTCTCCTTTTCATATTTTAATTTTGTTTTTTATTTTTTTATTTTGTATTTTGTCCAAACGCACTTGATTTTTAATGCGCTTAAATTTCAAACTTCGCTTGATTTTTAAGTCGTGCTTAAATTTCAAGTCACGCCCGATTTTATTTTTTTACTAAATTTTATCGCTCACGCCCGAATATATTAAATATACTTCATTTATCGGCAAACGCTTTTATGTGCTTTTTGACGCGCTTATTTTAATTTCGACATTTCGGTGATTCTTAAATAAGTTGCGCCGTAAGGCACGGTTTCTTTTATTTCGTCGTCGCCCGCCCTTACTCTTCCGCCGTTTTCGTCGGGCACGTAATCGTAGTCTTTGTCAAACTCCCAATTGGTTTTAGCAAATGTTCCTTTTATCTTTAAAGGCGAGTTGATTTTATCGAACGGCTTGTCGTAATCGCACTCGATAACCTCGAATTTATCGCTCGCAAAAGCGTATCTCCATTCCGTCTTTGGAGCATACGTATAGTCGCAAAACGGAAATTTTCGCTGTACGCCGTCTCTTTCGTACTCTAAAATATTCCTCTCGTATCCTATCGGCAACGCAAACAAAAGCGGTCCGTAATAAAGACATTTTCTGTCGTTAGGTCTGCCGATAAGGCTCGGTTTCATTTCAAAAGTTTTGGTGTATTCTTGTCCTTTTTTCAGCGTTATACTCTCATAACCGCCGCTCGTTCCGTCTTGATTATAGCGAGGTATTCTCAATAAAATTTCAATATCGCCGTCGGCAACAAGCGAAAAAGTTTTTCTGAAAGGATATTCCGACTTACACTTTACGCTCACGCCGTTTAATTTCACCGTCATCGGCAACGGGCAATTTACAACCAGAGCGTCGCCATTTTTCATGTAAGCCGATAAAATAAATTTAGGCCAACCTTGACCGAAGTTTGCCGTACAGCAACCAAAATTAGGTTCAAGCCCGAACACGTTTGCCTCTGCTCCGTTTGTGTTGAAAATTTGCTTGTTAAACACGAGACTTGCGATTTGATTTACTTGTTGGTCGTATTGATGAGCCCACATATCGCCCGTAATTGCTGCGGGCAAACCGTTGAATGCCACCCTTTCAAGCAAATCGACCCACTTGCTTTCGCCCGTGCACGCCGTAAGCCATTCGTAACTGTACATCGCCTCGACAACGCCGCACAACTCGCTGCCCCTTGACGGACTGCTGCCCGACAAGCACTCGTCGCCCGAAAAATGTCCGTAAGCCGTGCCGTGATATTTAAACAGCGTTTCAAGCATTTTTTCGGCAAGCCCGATCGGTTTTTCGCCCGTGATTTCGCAATATACCGCCTCACTTTTAAGTGTCATCGCGATATTCACGACGTGCGTGTCGAACGACCATTCTTTTTTTACTCTGCCCCATAAAGATATCGACGCCTCGAAGTTTACCCCGAGTGCCTTTAACCGCCTTGCAAGGTAAATGAGCCACTCTTCTTTTCTGCGTTTATACACCCATATAATAGGAATAATACACTCGTACCATCTCGATTGCGCCCAATCGTAAGGCGTTTTGTGGTCCATGTAGTCGTCGAGAAATTTTAAGCATTTATACACGGCTTCTTCCACTGCCTTATCCTCTCCCGAACAGTCGGCGTACACCGTAAGCACCTTATTTATTAAAAACAGCGACCAAATATCTCCGTTTTTCCCCTCTTCGCCCTTGGGATAAAAACAGCCGTCTTCCGCTTGATGCGAAAGTATATAACGTATATATTTTTTACTGCGCGCCATTTTGTCTTCGTCTCTTAAAAGATACGCCATAGGGATATACCCGTCGAGAAAGTAAGGTAATCTTTCCCAACCTTCGTGGTCGCCGCCGAGCCATTTGCTGTCTTTTACGTCCGGCCAAACTTTGTCGAGATTACCGCAAAGTCCGTCGGCTTGAGTCTTTAATTGTTTATATATCCAACCTTCGGGATAAACGTTTTCTGTCTTTAAAAAATCAAATTTCATGTGCCTTTTCCATTTTGATAAATTTTCTTTGTGTTTTTGATAAAAAATCGGTTTTTTATGTAAAAAATCAAAATTTGAGCCGATTTTTAATGCTGTGAGTATATTGTATCATTTCAAACTTGCGTTTTCAATATAAAAAAATTAAAAAAACATTGAAAAAATCACAATAGTGTGTTATAGTAAAAAAGAGGTGTTTATGGAAAAGTTAAGTTTTGAAAAAATGCCGCATTATATTTTTTCGGCGAACAGACAATTTGAGAAAAACGAATACCATATGAACAGAATATTCAACGAAAGCGTGCTTATTTTAATGCGAAAAGGCGTGCTGCGGTTTAATGAAAACGGTATTCCCGTGCAATTAAACGCGGGCGAATATTATATTCAAAAGGCGGGACTCAACCAACAAGGCGTAACTC
>CAKQKQ010000076.1 GCA_934249265.1 uncultured Clostridia bacterium
GTGGTTACCGCGGAGAGATACGTGCTTGCGTCATTTTTATTCAAACGCAAGTGCGCCAAGAAGGAAGATTTAAAGCGTTTGACCATGAAAGACGACGTAGATGCCACGATTGCGAAATACGTATTGAGTAAACTTGACAATAACGAAGAGGTAAAAATAACGGTTTTGCCCGAAATCGTGGGAGAAGAGAACATCGAAAAACTCAACGAAGTGCTTTTAAGCGGCAACGGAATTTTTGATATGCCCAACGAAGAAAGGTACTATAAAGACTGCGTTTCGTTGCTTTTTAAAACGGGCGTCGAAAAAGAACTTGACGAACTGAATAAAATTTATTCTGTAGAGACAAACCAAGAAAAGCGCAACGAAATCGCACAACTTATAAAAGAAAAAAGCAGTTTGCTTTTCAGACTTTAAAAAGCCGAGACGGGAAAATTGTAAAAAACCGCGCCGGCAAAATTGTAAAAAGCCGAGACGGCAAAATTTAAAAGTAAGTAATTTTAATTTTAAACGTAAACAACCTTAACTTAAAGGAGGATAAACATGCCAATAAACGAACAAGAATTTTCGACTATTTTGCAAGGAATAATTGCAGAATACAAGGGAAAAGGCGAAATTACCACGGAAGAACTTTATGCAAGGCTCGACAGCATCGACGTCGATTCTCAACTGATCGACGAGGTGTACAAAGCGGTCGAAGAGGCGGGTATAAAGGTCGTCAACGAGTATGAAAGAGACAAAAATCTTTATAATCAACTCATTAAAGAAATCAGTATGGACGACCCCGTCAAGATGTATTTAAAGGATATAGGTAAAGTGCCTTTGCTTTCGGCGGAAGACGAAGTCGAACTTTCTAAAAGAATGATGGAGGGCGACGAAGAGGCGAAACACACCCTTTCCGAGGCTAACTTGCGTCTCGTTGTTTCTATCGCTAAAAGATACGTCGGCAGAGGAATGCAGTTTTTGGATTTAATTCAAGAAGGCAACCTCGGTCTTATGAAAGCAGTCGAAAAATTCGATTATCAAAAGGGCTTCAAATTCTCTACGTACGCAACGTGGTGGATTCGTCAAGCAATTACAAGGGCGATCGCCGACCAAGCAAGGACTATAAGAATTCCCGTACATATGGTCGAAACCATCAACAAGCAAGTGCGGGTATCGAGAGAACTTTTGCAAAAATTGGGCAGAGAACCGACTCCGGAAGAAATCGCAAAGGAAATGGGCGTTTCGGAAAGGAGAGTTATTGAAATTCAAAAAATCGCGCAAGACCCCGTGTCTTTGGAAACGCCTATCGGCGAAGAGGAAGACAGCCACCTCGGCGATTTTATCGAGGACGAGGGCACGACCGCACCCAACGACGTGCTTGCGGCAACTATGCTTAAAGAACATTTAATCAGCGTACTCGACACACTTACCCCGAGAGAAGAAAAAGTTTTGCGTTTGCGTTACGGTATCGACGACGGCAGATCGAGAACTTTGGAAGAGGTCGGCAAAGAATTTAACGTAACGAGAGAAAGAATACGTCAAATCGAGGCAAAGGCTTTGAGAAAACTCCGTCACCCCTCGAGAAGTAAAAAACTTAAAGGCTTTTTAGATTAATATGACTAAACGACTTCAACTGCTTTTTGACGAAATCGAAAACTGCGAGGTGTTTGCCGACGTCGGTTGCGACCACGGCTATATCGCGGAGGCGGTTTTAAAAAGCGGCAAAAGCGAAAAAGTGATTATATCCGACATATCCGAAAAGAGTTTGCAAAAGGCGAAAAATTTGCTTTGCGAAAAGTATAAAGGTAGGGTAAAGGCGGTTGTTGCCGACGGGTTTAACGGTATCGACGACAAAATCGACGAGGCTCTCATTGCCGGCATGGGCGGTGAAGAAATCGCGGGCATTTTGACCCGCGCAAAGAATTTGCCAAAGCGGCTTATTCTTTCCCCGCAACACAATTCCGACAAGGTGAGAATTGCCTTGCTAAACCTCGGCTATTACATAAAAAAAGACACGTCGTTTTTAGACGGAAAACTTTATTATTTAATCGTTGCCGAAAAGATAGAAGAATATTCGGCTTTAAAATCGGCTAACGAAAAGCAAGTCTATACCGAGGACGAAATTTGTTTCGGTAAGGACAATATAAACACTAAAAATGCCGACTTTGCGGCATACGTATTGAGTGAAATTGACAAATTAAACGCGATTATATCGGCAAATGCAGCCGATATTCCCGATAGTTTAAAACAAAAAATCGAGCGTTTAAGGAGAATTTATGGACATATATCAAATTTATGAAACGCTTAACCGCCTTGCGCCGTTTAGCGACAGTGTAGAATATAGCAAGCGTTGCGGTTTTGAAGACAATAGCGGCATTATTTTAAATACCGAAAAGCAAATTAAAAACGTGCTTGTGACGATGGATTTAAACAACAACAGTTTGCAAAAGGCGATAGATTTAGACTGTCAACTTATCGTCACTCACCACCCCGTGATTTTTAGGGCGATTAAAAGGGTTGACGGCAATTTAATGAAGGCGTTAAACCACGGCATCGGCGTAATTTCCATGCACTTAAATCTCGACGTAAACGAATATGGCACGGACAGATACCTCGCCGAGGGTTTGGGTGCGACCGAGCAAGAAATACTCGACGTTTTCGGCAATGCCGGTTACGGCAGATATTTCAAAGTGCCCGCAACCACATTGGCGGAGTTTAAGAAAAAAGCGGAAAAAACTTTTAACACCAAGCGCATTATAACTTACGGCGACGAAAACGCAAAAATCGAAAAAGTGGCAAGTTTTTGCGGTGCGGGTCTCGACGAGGGCGAAATTTACGCGTCTAAAGACGCCGATTTGCTCGTCTCGTCCGATTTAAGGCATCACGTAATTGTAAAAGCACTCGACGAGGGAAAAAATCTAATGATTTTGACTCATTACGCAAGCGAAAATTACGGACTTAAAAAGTTTAGCGAAAAAATGAAAGAAACATTAAAACAAAACGTATATTTCTACGAAGACAGTACGCTGCTTTGAGTAGAGAAGGAGTGAAAATATGATAAATGCATTATTAAAATATCAAGAGATAGACGCTGAAATTAAGCGTATCGACGACGAACTTAGCGCAAGCGAAGAGAAGAAAAAGACGGTTCAAGCCAAGAAGTTTGTCGACACCGTCAGCGAAAAACTCGGCGCAATCGAGCAAAAAGCGGAATCTTTGTTCAATTATTTTAAAGAACAAGAGGAAAAGATAAACAAACTCAACGAGGCGATTGCGGAGTTTAAGTCCATCATCGATTCTTGCACGACGGAGGACGAAACCGAGTATGACTATTATAAAAAGGAAATGCAAAAGTACGTCGGCAAAGTCAAGGCGATCGAGGCAGAACTCAACCAACTTAAAGACGATATAAACGAGACTATTCAGTCGTACAAAACTTTGCAAAAATCAAACAACAACGCGGTTGCGCAATACAAAGAATACGCTCCGCTTTATAAAAAACTCAAAACCGAAAAAGATAAAGAAAAGGCTGAAAAAGAAAAGCAACTTCTCGCTGCCGAAAAGGACGTCGGCGCGGAATTGCTTGCATTGTATAAAACTAAACGAAAGGATAAAATTTTCCCCGTGGTCGTCAAAGCCGAAGGTAAGGTTTGCGGGTATTGTCGAACGGGACTTTCAATGTCTGCCGAAAGCACTTTAAACCGCAACGGTTACGTCGAGTGCGAGGCGTGTCACAGAATACTTTATAAATAACGTTTTACGCGATTTCTGTCGCTTTTACAGCATACGTATTGCGTAAACTAATAAAAAATAACCAAGGGGAAATAAAAAAATGAAACTAAATTACAAAAAAACCATACTTGTGGGGTTTGCGTTTTTCTTGATTTGCGCGTTCTGGCAGGCGTACGACACGATTATCCCGATGATACTTGTAAACAGATTCGGACTTAATCAAACCGCTTCGGGCGTAATCATGGCACTTGACAATATAATCGCTTTGTTTATGCTTCCGCTTTTCGGTTCGCTTTCGGATAAAAGCACCTCGAAAAAGGGCAAAAGAACGCCGTTTATAGTCATCGGAACGATACTTGCGGTAGTTTGCTTTATCGGTCTTTCGTTCTCGGATAACGTTCAACTGAGTAAACTCGAAGAAGTGAGAGACCCGCTTTCCGCTTACGATACTTTATGGGTGGAAAACCCCACTATTTCAAATGCGGAATACAGCGCGTTTTCAAATAAAAACGTTGCAAAATCTTACAAACTTCAAGACTACGTTGCGCGCATCAATTATAATAAAGATTATGCGTCTTGCACGATGAACGAAAAAGACAAGTTGAAAGAGTGGTACAACAACATCAACAAAGAATATTTCGAGTACGTCAAGTCGAAAGATAAAAACGCCGAAGAAAAGTACGAAACCGTTTACTACTACGACAAGACGAAAAACGAATATGATATAGTCGAAATCGAGGTTGAAAACGGCAAAGTTACGTACACCATAAACGACGGCAAAGACGAAGTTAAAAAGGAAAACGTAACCAACGCTTACATAAATTTGATTACCCCCGCAAGACAACAATATGCGTGGACGGTCACGAAAACCAACTATGCACCGTTTGTATTTTTCATAATATTGCTACTTATGACGTTGTTTTCAATGTCGATATTCCGTTCGCCGGCGGTTGCGCTTATGCCCGACGTCACGATAAAACCGCTAAGGTCGCAAGGCAACGCCGTAATCAACCTTATGGGTACGGTGGGCGGCATGACTGTACTTTTGCTGGGCATGCTGTTCGCGACTGGCAAGTCTTATAATCAAATGATGTCATACGTACCGTTTATCACGGCAGTTTGCGCGGTAATGCTTGTGGCGTTGTTCGTGTTTATACTCACCGTAAAAGAGCCGACTTGGGTAAAAGAAATGCAAGCGGACACCGTTAAATACGGCATAGAAGAAGAGGACGAAAAACAAGGAGAAGAGAAGGGTAAACTCACCAAAGGCGAAAAAATTTCGTTTATTTTGATACTTGCTTCGGTCGCTTTGTGGTATATGGGATACAATGCCGTCACTTCAAAATACTCGTTGTATGCAAGCACTGTTTTGCAAATGGACTACAACACCACGCTTTTGATCGCCCAAGTAACCGCAACGATCGCGTTTATCCCCGTTGGACTTCTCGCATCGAAAATCGGCAGAAGAAAATCGATTTTAATAGGCGTAACCTTGCTTTTCGGCGCATTTATCGGCGCGATATTCTTAAATTCCAACTCGTCGGCGGTGGTGCTTAACCTTTTGTTTGCCGTTGCGGGTATAGGTTGGGCTACGATAAACGTAAACTCATTCCCAATGGTTGTCGAACTTGCAAAGCGCGGCGACACGGGTAAATACACCGGTTATTATTACGTCGCTTCGATGTCGGCGCAAGTGGCAACGCCCATTTTTTCGGGTTTAATCATGGACTCGATAGGCAGTATGCGCCCGCTTTTCTATTACGCGGCATTCTTCGTGCTTGCGTCGTTTGTGACGATGTTGTTTGTAAAACATGGCGACAATAAGCCACAAAAAAAGATTAGCGTAATCGAAAACTTCGACGTTGACGATTAATTAAGTTTTGATTAAAAATTGACAACTTTACAAAAGCCGTATGCGGTAAAAACGGCAGTTTTCCGCGTGCGGCTTTAATTTTTTTATTGGGTTTTGCATCAATAAAACCGCATTAACGCTGCCTTAAATTTGAAAATTTTTTGTATAATCTGCGGTCGCTTTGTCTAAAAAAATCGGTAAAATGTCTCATAAAAAAATTAAAAGAAATTTAAAAAAGGGTATTGACACCTCGGGTTTTTTATGATAATATAGAGTTACACAATAAATATTTGTCTTACTATAATCACTTAGCCGTGATTATATAAAAATTTTACTTGAACGTTCAAGTAATCGTATTTTTACCCAAATTATGCTAAAAATCCGTTAAAAACGGGCAAATTATGCGTTATTTTGATAAAAATTATTTATTTTTTTGTTTTTTGCGCAAAATATTTTGTATTAAAAGCGTCAAATTAAACAAATCGAGTAATTTCGTTAGTAAAATATAAGGCAATGACTTTTTAAATTTAATAAATCGACAAAGGGCGCGCCCTTTGTCCGCAAATACGTTTGCGGACAAAACCTTTTAAAGGTAAAAACGAAAACCGCGCCGATATATGCCGAATAGTTAAAATAGTTGACGCACAACGGATAAAACTTTGGTGAAAAAAATCAATTTTAACCGCAAAAAGTTAAATAAACGAGAATTTAATACGCATTATATATAAGGAAAGGAGAAATTCTTTCCGAGTTTTTGCGGAATAAATATTTTGGTTGAATATTTTAAAGTAGATATCTTGGCTGAAATTTAAAGACTTGGTTACTTAAAGAAAAGGTTGTTTTAATCGATAGACCGAAACAAACAAACTCAACCGAGACAAAGAAACAAATTAAGTTTGACCGAAAGACTGAAACAAATCAACTCAACCGAAAGGCTGAAATAAACCAAATTCGACCGAGATAAAAAACAAATCGACACGATAGAGATAAAATAAAACCAAAACAAATTAAAAGGTTATTTCGACCGAAACGAAGGGATAAAGAGACAAATCAATTCGACCGAAATACCAAAATAAATCAATTTGCTATAAAAAGGTAAATTACCTTAATTTATATGGAGGAAAATTAAATGAAGAAACTTATGCGCATTTTAGGTGTGGTCGTTTTATCGATCATCATGACTGTTGCAATGGTTGCTTGCGGTGGCGGCGGGGGTAATTCCGGCACTTCCGCGGACACGGACAGCAGCACGGCGACCGATACCGATTCGGATATTTCCTATACGGCTGATCCCGAAGGAGATACCGACCTTGCTTTCGACTTTAAAGCGGGTGCTAAGACAAACAAGTCTTGGTGGAACTTCGCTTACGGCGATACGGCTCTTTTGGTTACGGCAAGAGTAAACGACACCACGAGTATCAAAAGCGAAGACGTGACAAGCACGGACGGCGTTTATCTTTACGTCGGTAAGGTTGTGTCGACTACTGATTATGTAGTTAACCAAACACTCAAGGTTTTCGTATCGGCTAACGGAACGCTTGTACAAAACTTGGCGTCGTCGACTACGGAATTTGAAAACACTGCCGAAGGCGTACTTGCAACAAGCGAAGATTGGAGCAGAAAAGGCACTGCTTTGGACGGTTATAAAGTAGTAATTACCGTACCTTATGCATCGATGGGTCTTTCTGCCGATGAAGCAGTCAACAACCTTGCGGTACTTCCCATGGTTGCGGATAAGTATCTTAAACCCGTTCCGCCTATCGTAGGAACAGCGGAAACTTATAGATGCAACGCAGAAAAGCAAAACACCTTTATCACTCTTAAAGGCGACAACCAATTCGAGGCTAATCCGTATGGTCAAACCGGTACTTTCGGCGACACTACTACAGATATCTCTATGAAGAATTGGGATATTTCCGAAGACTATTACGAGGGCGATGAAAGATACAGCCAAAGAAAAGCAACGTTGCAAACCGCTACAAACGGAACAAACAACGAACTTTACTTCTACAAAGTAAACAACACCATAATGTATGCGGAAAGCGATTTCAGGGCTTTGCAAGTACAAAACGGAGAAAAATACGGAAAATTCGGTATCGCCGTAGTATACAACGGTACGGGATTCTTCTTCCATATCGACGCTGCGTCTCCCGATAACACGGGCGTTGTTGGCGCAGGTTCTATCACGGGTAAAAACGTCGGTATAGTTGAAGTTAAAAACGGCGCACCCGATTGGAGCACTCACCAAGTAGTAAACATCAATTACAACCCCAATTTGACGGTACAACTCGGCGTATACAGAGAAGAAGAAGCGTTTAAGTTCTTTGCAAACGGAAACGAAGTTTTCTCGAAGAGCAAACCCGAACTTGCAAGCGCAGAATTCTATATGGCGATTTGGTCTTATAATATCGCTCTTGAACTTACAAACTTCAGAGCAACTGCAGACCAAAACGACCCGATGATTAAAAACAACAAGTTTGAAACGACTGAAGTAGATTATCTCTTCACGGGCGACTCTTACGTTGACAGCGCATTCTGGAAGGCTTGGGAGACGGATATGGCGGCTCTCGACGGAACGAAAGCGAACATCGGCGTAGGCGGCACTAAAGTAAGAGACTGGATGAGCCGTATCGGTTCGGATACAAAGCGTTATAAAGCGAAAAACATTATAATGCACATCGGTGTAAACGATATCGACGACGCAAATTACACTCCTGAAACGTTTGCGGAAAACTTTGAAAATTATATCGAAAGTTATCTCGAATACGACGCAAAAGTTAAGTTCTATTGGATAACGATTAATCCCAATTTGATGTTCCCCGCTAAACAAGAAATGTACGTAGAGGCGAACAGATTAGTTAAAGAATACGCTAAAGATAAAGATTATCTCACGGTAATCGATTTCTACAGCGACACAACGACAATTGACCAAACTAAACTTGCAGATACGCTTCACCTTTCCAAACTCGGTTATGCAGAGTGGACTAAGGCGATACTC
>CAKQKQ010000077.1 GCA_934249265.1 uncultured Clostridia bacterium
AGGTCGCAATTGTGCATGTGTTGAGCGACATAGTCGGCGTCGTGGAAGTGGATACGCCCCTCTTTATGCGCTTGAACGACGTCTTCGGGAAGAAGAACTCTGTTTGTAAGGTCTTTACTTACCGTGCCCGCCATATAATCCCTTTGCGTACTTACGATAACGGGGTTTTTGTTGCTGTTTTCTTGCTTGACTTCTTCGTTGCTCATGTCGATGATGGAAAGAATTTGCTCGTCGGTGGTGTTCGCCTTACGCGCAAGTGCCCTACGATAACGATAAGTGATATATCTTCTCGCAACCGCATAAGCGTTTTTCTTCATCAATTGGTTTTCGACAAGGTCTTGAATTTCCTCGACGTTGAGTTCTCTCGTCGCCGAAGCGCAATATTTTTCGACCGTGTCGGCAATTTCGCGTATGTCTTCGCTTGAAAGTCTTTCGCTTTCTACAATTTCATTGTTTGCCGCGTTGATCGCGCAAATGATTTTATTTATATCGAACAAAACTTCCGTGCCGCTTCTTTTGATAATTTTCATTGCTTTTTCCTCCTTTTTTTTCATTAAAAAATGCCCCTGTCGGGCATGGATATTCAAGTGATATTATATTACCACATCGGGCATTTATTGTCAATAGTTTTATACTACATTTAGACAGTAAATTATTGGTAGAACACTATATATTGTATATGCCGTTTATTATGCGATTTTTATGCATATACAAAAAAACACTTATAGCCGCTTTAATTGCGCTGCAAACGCATGCTTAAATAAAAAAGTTGTTTAAAAGGAAAAAATATAACAAATTTTATAAATTATGCATACTAAATATGTAGATAAAAAATTTTTAAATACACAATATATTGTATATAAAAATTTTTGAAAAAGGCACACTCGCGCGAAAAACAAATACATTTAGATGCACTTTTTGAGACAAAATCGACACTAAAAATAAATTGAAAATTTTTTTATTACAAAAATTTGGTAAAACTTTTTTTTGTGAAATTTTTACACGAAAAATCGTGTTTACTCGCTGCAATTTATTTGCCGCATATAAAAAAGCCGTATCATATATAAAAAAAACCGCATTACATATAAGAAGCCAAATATAAAAAGTCGCGCTGTCAATAAAAAAACTATAAAAGCCGAATTTCATTAATACTCTTTCCGCAAATAAAATACCTATTTGCATTTAAAAAGTCGCGCGTACGCTTATATCGACAATAGGTCAAAAAGAAAGAACCGCACACCGATTTAGATTTATATCTACAATAGATAAAAAAGCCGCGCACTGTTTTAATTTGGCGCACGGCTTTTATCATTATTATAATTTGCGTATATAAAATTTATCTTTGCTAAATTTTACGTTCGCTATCGTTCTCGGCAATGTAAATTAAAAATTTCGCTTGCTAATCAAATTGCAATATGCGAAATTGTAAACCCTTGCTATCAAGTTAACAACTTGAAAAAGAATTTCGCATATTGTCTAATATTTTAATTTTGCATTACCAGAAAGTAGCGACTTCTTGTTCGGGTTTTTGCGCCTTTTCAAGTTTCTTTACGGTAAGCACAGGACCTACTTGATTATCGTAAACCACGTGACGTTGATTTTTCACCGTCGCCTCGATAGTTATCCAATCTTTTGGCTTTAATTTATCCGTTTCGGCATAGTTGCAAACAAATCCGTAGTATGCGATATCCGCCTCGCAACAAGTCATAATGTGTCTGCCAAGCACGAAAGTGTTTTTGGGGAGTTTTTTACTTATACCCACGATACCTTTAAATTTAACCGTTTTCCCCTCGTAATCGTCGGGATTTTCGTTGATATTTCTGTAAAACAACGCAAAATGCTTGTCCTCAATTTCAATTACGGGCGCGTTTATATCGAAAGGAAGGGGGTCGACAATATCGTCCTCTTTCGCTACGCCGGACGTGTTTTCAAAAATAATTTGCGGTCTGCCCGAAATTGCCTTTACCATTTTGTGCAAACCGACTTTATCAAAGCCCTCTTTACACCTGTTAAACACGACAAGTTGAGTCATATTGATTTTATCGTAAACGAGTTGGCGCATGTTGGCGTTGTAATTGAGTATTGTATTACTGTCCATAAACGTCATCATTTGATAAATCGCCCAACTTTCGGGCATGGCGTTGAAAAAGTCTTGCAAAAGCCACATACCGTTGTATTCGACAAGCACCCTTTCCGCTTTTGTCTTTTTAGTGATTGCCGAAAGGTTTTCTTCGGTCAAATCTTCGTCGTTTTCAATGTATTCGATGGCGTAGTCCTTTACGGCGAACTTGCTTTCGTCGTACTCTTCAACGCCTTCTTCACAGCATAATATCAAAGTCTTTTTGCCGTCTTCAAAGCGCGGGTCTTCCATTGTTTCTTGAATAAACTTGGTTTTGCCCGCCTCTAAAAAACCCAAAAACATAAATACTTCGATTTCTTCCATAATTGCTCCTTTTAAAGTACCGAATGGTTATTGTTTGACGTTAAATAAAGTTGCAAGTTTTTCTTCGTCGATTTTGCAACCGATTACGCAAATTTTGCCTATTGTGCCCGCCGCGCCGTGTCTTACGTCAACTCCGTCGGGAATATAATCGAAATGAATCCAACCGTCTTCGCCTTCGACTATGCCTTTAGCCCTGAGTATAGTGCCATATTCGCCGCCCGCAAACGAATTTAATATGTCTTCGATTTGCTTCATCGTATATACATTGGTGGTCTCTTTACCCCAACTTGTAAACACCTCGTCGGCGTGGTGGTGATGGTGATGATGGTCATGGTGATGGTCGTGACAACACTCGTCATCATCGTCATCATCGTGGTGGTGATGGTCGTGACAGCACTCGTCTTCGTCATCATCGTCGTGGTGGTGATGGTCATGGCAACACTCGTCATCATCGTCATCATCGTCGTGGTGGTGATGGTCGTGGCAACACTCGTCTTCATCGTCATCATCGTGGTGATGATGGTCATGACAACACTCATCTTCATCGTCATCATCGTGGTGGTGATGTTCGTGACAACACTCGTCATCGTCATCATCATCGTGGTGGTGATGGCCATGACAGCACTCTTCATCGTCATCATCATCGCGATGATGCAATTCTTCGGTGAGTTTTTCAAGTTCCTTTTCCAAAGTGGAGGTATGCTCCATTTCGTCAAGTATTTGTTTGCCCGTAATTTCGTTAAGCGGCGTGCTGATGACCGTTGCGCCCTCGTTTAACGAACGAATAAGTTGCAACGATTCGGCGATTTTTTCTTCTTTTGCTACGTCGGTGTGGCTTAAAACTATGCAACTTGCGTTTTCAACTTGGTTGATGAAAAACTCGCCAAAGTTTTTCATGTACATTTTGCATTTGTTGGCGTCAACGACAGTCGTGCAAGAATTGATGGTTGCGCCCTCGATATTTGCGCCGATTACCGCCTTTGTGACGTCGCTCAATTTACCAACACCCGAGGGCTCGATAATAATTCTGTCGGGCGAATATTGTTTTGTTACCTTTTTCAATGCGTCGGCGAAATCACCCACGAGCGAACAGCAAATGCAGCCGCTGTTCATTTCGGTAATGTTGATGCCGGACTCTTTTAAAAATCCGCCGTCAATACCTATTTCGCCGAATTCGTTTTCAATTAAAACTACTTTTTCGCCGCTATATGCCTCGGCGATAAGTTTTTTGATTAAAGTGGTTTTACCGCTTCCTAAAAATCCCGAAAAAATATCGATTTTCATATTTTATATCTCCTATGTATTTATTTTTGTTTTATTATTTTGTCGATTTTACGCAATACGTATGGCGTAAACCACGACTTTACGCCGATTAAGGCGCATTGTTTTAATTTTTATGTTTTTATAAGTTACGGCGGCTTTTATTTCCTTAAATCAGCCGACAAAAGCAAGTTTAAATCAAGCACTGCCGTGCTACTAAATACTTCTATAAAACGCGACCGTACGACCGACAATTATGCAATTATAACATATTAGTCTTGTCTGCAATAAGACTGCTCTACAACGGCAATTACCGAGTATTTTTTATCGATTTTTTTGACTTCGCTTTTTACGTAATCGAGTATTTCTTTGTCGGTAAGTTTGCTGTCGGTGGTGCGAGTTATATCGAATATCAAATTTGAAGAATTTGTGCCGTCAACCATTCTGAAATCGTGAATATCGAAAGAATTATCCAGCGATTTTACAATTTCACGCACTTGTTTTTTAAGTTTGTCGATTTTTTCGTTTCCCACGACAATGGGGTCCATATGTATAACCGCATGGCAATTATATTTTACCGATAACAGTTGCTCTACTTTATCGACGAGTTCGTGCGCGTCGTTTATGTTCATCGTGTCTGGTATTTCGGTGTGTACAGAAATCATTTGTCTGCCGGGACCGTAGTTGTGCACCATAAGGTCGTGTACGCCGAGTATTCCGTCTTGCGAAAGAATAAAATCGGCAATGCTCTTGGTGTATTCGGGGTCGGGGGCTTCGCCCAAAAGCAAATCGGTGGTTTCTTTTGCGGACTTAAAGCCGCTGTAAAAGATAAATGCCGCAACCGCCGCGCCCACTATCGCGTCGATAAAATACCACGAAGTGTAGTAAGTAACTATCGAAGAGATGAAAACCACGCCCGTGGACACACAGTCGGAAATGCTGTCTATTGCCGTTGCCTTTATTGCCGCCGAGTTTATCCTTTTAGAAAGTTTTGTATTGAAAATATACATCCAAAACTTTACTATAAGCGATATGCCGAGCATTATAAACGTCATAAGCGACAAATCTATTTTTTCCGCGCCGTGAATTAAAGTCGAAACCGAAGTTTTAAGTAGTTCTGCGCCGACAAGTATTATGAGTATAGCGACGATAAATCCCGTTAAATACTCCATTCTACCGTGACCGAACGGGTGATCTTTATCGACGGGTTTGTTGGCGAGTTTAAAACCGATCATAGTAAGGACGGACGAGCCTGCGTCGGACAAGTTGTTGAAAGCGTCCGCTTGCACCGAGACCGAACCCGAAACGATACCAACAATAAGTTTGCCCGTAAACAAACACACGTTGAGTATTATCCCCACAATACCCGATAGTAAACCGTGTTTTTCCCTAACGACGGGGTTTTCCACGTCGTCGCAGTTTTTTATAAATAGTTTGCAGAGAAAATTAGTCATAATCGCCACCGATGTCAAATTTTTAATTAAACGTCGGCAAAGTAATTATCGCCAAAATTTCCGACATTTAAAAATATGCACCTCTGCCGTTTGGTCAACGAGGTGCATATCTCTAATCATAATAATTATTTAGCCAAATCGGAATATACTTTACTGCTGATTGTGATTTTATCCATATATCCGTTGATGAAACTCGATGCCCTTACGTTTACTTCGCTTGAAGTGATCGCCTCGAGTTTAACCTTTCTGAAAAGGTATGCGGTAGAACCCTCTACGCTTAATTCGCTTTCAAAAAGAGCCTTATTGTTTACGTACTTGTCGTCAAGATCGGTAATTGCTTTTGTGCATACCATTACGTGATAACCGTATTCGGTAGGAACGATGGTGTATGCGCCCGCACCTTGAGCAACGAGGTCTCTTGCGGCGTTTGCAAAGTTTTTAACGTACTTCGTTGCGCTTGTCGAGGGAGAATAAACGAAACCGTAAGTGGTGTCGAAACCGCCCGCATTTGAATCGCTGAACGCAAACATTACGTCTTTAAATACGTTGTAATAATCTTCGCTGTAAGTCAATTTATTGATCGAAGAAGTGTCGTTTTCTTTGTAATATACGGCGTTCATTCCGAGAAGGTCGGTAAAGTAAGTTTGATAGAAATCTTTGAAAGCATAAGTCGTGGGCATAATGCTGTCGAAACTCCAAAGCGTCTTTTTAAGACCGTTGTCTTGCTCTTCTTCTCTCGAGTTAGCACCCAAAAGCGTGCCGTCGAAAGCGGAAAGTGCGTTAAGCGCGTTTGTCTTTAAAGTTTCGTCTGTTACGTCAACCGAGTAAAGGTACTTTTCGTCGAAAGTAAACTTACCCGTGGTTTCGTCGTAAGTACCGTAATTGTTTTGAATCCAAGTTTTTCTTTGGTCGTTTACGGTAATTCTGCCGAGCATTTCTTCTTTATATGCGTCAACTTCTTCTTTAGTAACGTTGGTTTCGCCTTCTTTAGCGGTGATCGCCGCTTTGATTTCTTCCGAATAAGGAAGCAATACGTGCGAAACGTAACCGTAACCCGCAAGCGGATTATATACAACGAAAGACTTGTCGCTTACTTTGTCAAGAGCCGTTTCATAGTCGGAAAGCGAGCCTTGGTAAGTACCCTTTTGCCAACTGTACATCGACTTATAATCGTCGTAAAGCGCGTCTTTATCGAGGTTTCTTTCGATATCGTCGTTGAGATAATCTTCGTATTTGCTTACGATAAGGCTGTTCTTTTGATTTTCCAATGCGTTTTTGAAATAAGTATATTTCAATACGTCTTCGATAGCATAAGTTTCGTTAGACGAGATAATACCGCTGTTTTTAAGGTTGGTAATAGCCTCGTTTAAAGCCTTTTTGCTTTCTTTATCGGAAATTTCAAAAGTATAAGTATCGTAAACCGCTTTGTTGAGGGCGTAAAGCGTGGTGTACTCCGTCTTCAACTCGTCGAGTTCTTTCTTTAAAGTAAGTGCCGCTACTTCATACTCTTCTTGAGTGGGAGTAGTTTCTTTCATTTCCTTTTCGGTAAGGCTTGTCCTGTCCTCTTCTTCTTTAGAAGGAGTCGTTCTTGCCGTGATGGAAACTTTTTCGTATTCGGTCTCTTCTTCGTCGTCTTCGTCTTTATAAGAGTCGATTATGCTTGTGATGTTTTTCTTTACTTGGTACAAAGCGTAAGAAAGTTCGTACTCGGTAAGGAAATCGTCTACGCTCGATTTTGCCGTAAGCGTGCCGTTTGCCGTGATGGAAAGAAGCGCGTTGTCATAATCGGTAGACACCTTGGAAGAGTCCGCTTTAAGTTCGGTATATCTTTTTGCAAGTTCTATCTTGGCATATTGAATAACGACTTGATTTTGAACAAGCGTTTTAGCGCAGTAATCGAGTGCTTGTTGTACGGTGTAGTTGTAGTTGTATACGTAATAATATCCGTACGAGTTGAACGCGGAAACCACGTCTCTTTTGTAAATGTTGACAGCGTCAACATCGTCTTCGATTTTAACTTTAGCCACTACTTGCGCCATATCTTTGTCTTGAACGGTAGTAATCAACGAACAGCCGCTGAATACCGTGAAAAACAAAGAACAAGCAAGTACAAGAGTAACTATTTTTGACAAAATTTTCTTCATAAGATTCTCCGAAAAATTGCTTAAATTTGTATATTGCGTCAAAGGGGTATAATTCCACCTTTTACTATTACTTAATTATTATACTAAAAATTTCAATATAATGCAATACTTTTTCGTAAAGTTTTGCAATAAATAATTTTATTTTACCCTAATTTCGTTTTTTTTACACGGTTTAGTCTTTTTACGACGAGCAAATTTTGTCGCTTATAAAACCTTACGCAAGTATTATACTCTTCGCCTCGCCTTGTAAAAACGAAACTCTTTTTTATTCGTCCGCTTTACACTCTCGCTTTAATTGCCGCGCATTTCAGCCGATAAGAAACGAATATACTTCGTCGAGTCTGTCTTCCGGACAGTCCGCTTTGTCGGTAAACACGATTACGGGGTTTGCCTCAAACGTGAGTTTGCATTTATCCTTATAATCCGAAAGCGACTTGTTGAGTTTTTCGTTATTTAACGAATTTATGTCTTTAAGTGTAATTTCGGCGGTGTTTTTAGAGACGAATATTTTAATTATTCCGTAATCTGCAGCCGCCACCTTTAAAAGTGCGATGGAAATTAAGTTTTCCGCCTCGAGCGGGAGTTCGCCGTAGTTTTCGGTCATCGAGCCGACTACTCTGTTTTTGTCCGCCTCGTTTCTTATTTCGGCAATTTGCTTATAACATTCCATTCTCATCGCCGAATTGCTTATATATCCCTCGGGAATAAACGCGGTAAGCCTTATGTCGAGTTCTATCTCGTAATTTTTCACCACTTCGCCGAGTTGCTCTTTTAAAAGTTTTGAATAAAGTTCGTAACCGATTTTATCCATATGCCCGTGCTGTTCTCTGCCGAGCACGTTGCCCGCACCCCTTATTTCGAGGTCTCGAAGGGCGATTTTGTATCCGCTGCCCATTTCGGTAAATTCCATAAGCGCGTTTAATCTGCTGTAAGCCTCGCCCGTAAGCACTTTGTTGGGCGAATAGGTAAAATACGCGTGCGCCATTCTGTCGCTTCTGCCCACTCTTCCTTTAAGTTGATAAAGGGTGGAAAGTCCCAATTTGTCGGCGTCGATTACTATAATCGTGTTGGCGTTGGGCAAATCGATGCCGTTTTCTATAATTGTGGTTGAGACAAGCA
>CAKQKQ010000078.1 GCA_934249265.1 uncultured Clostridia bacterium
ACGTACTATACGTACTTGAAAGTCGTTTAACGCAGTACAAATCGACTTGACGGCGCAAAAATTGTTCTAATGGGGTTTGAAATACGTACGATATTTAAAACTATAATTTTATTTACGGGTGAGCAAATGTTTAAAAGTATTTTGCATTATTACAAACCGCATAGAAAAATGTTCTTTCTGGATATTTTTTGCGCGACTTTGGTATGCGCGTGCAATTTGTTTTATCCTTCCATTGCAAGAAAAATCATAAACGACTACGTACCCAACGGCAATTTAAGACTTATCGTTATTTGGGCGTCTGTTTTGTTGGGCGTTTTCATTTTTAAAGCGGGACTCAATTACGTAATAGGTTTTTGGGGGCATATGGTAGGCGTGCATATACAAGGCGATATGAGAAGAGAATTGTTTGCTCACTTGCAAAAATTGCCTTTGTCTTATTACGACGAAACCAAAATCGGGCAAATCATGTCGAGACTCGTCAACGACCTTTTCGAGGTGTCCGAACTTGCTCACCACGGACCTGAAGACATAATTTTATCCGTGCTTACGCTTATCGGCGCGATTATAATGATCGTCACGATTAATCCTTATCTTGCGCTGATAGTGGTTGTCGTTTTGCCGCTGCTTATCGTGCTTATTTCAAAAACAAGGCACGAATTTAAAACGGCGATGAAACTTTCAAGGGAAAAGACCGCCGAAATAAACGCCGACGTAGAAAATTCTTTGCTCGGCATAAGGGTGACGAAAGGTTATACCGCCGAAAATTACGAAGAGGCAAAATTTGAAAAATCTAACCTTGCTTATCAAGGTGCGAGAAGAAGAAGTTATAAAGTACTTGGCAAATTCCACGCAATAATGGGACTGTTGCTCGATATCTTATACTTGATAGGGCTTGTTTCGGGCGGTTTGTTTTTGTATTACGGAAAAATCGCCGCGGGCGATTACGCCGCATACTTGTTGTATATTTCGGTCATGATTTCACCCATAAGGACGTTTATGACGATATACGAGCAATTGCAAGACGGGTTGTCCGGTTTTAGACGGTTTTTGGAAGTAATGGCGATCGAAGAAGAAACAGAGACCGCAAACGGCAAAGTTTTAAAAGACGTAAAGGGCAACGTGGTGTTTGACAACGTAACTTTTTCTTATAAAAAGCGCGAAAACGGCAATATAGACGACGATGCCGTCGTTAAAAATATTAACATAGATATTCCCGCGGGCAAGACGGTTGCGCTTGTTGGTCCGTCTGGCGGCGGCAAAACTACGCTGTGTAATTTGATACCCAGATTTTATGAGATAAATTCGGGGAAAATCACGATCGACGGCATAGATATCAAAGACGTAACGAGATATAATTTAAGGGAAAATATAGCGATAGTTTCTCAAGACGTATTTTTGTTTACGGGTACAATTAGAGACAACATCGCTTACGGCAGACCCGACGCGACGGACAAAGAAATAGAAGAAGCGGGCAGACTTGCTAACATTGACGAATTTGCAAAATCACTCGAAAACGGATACGACACTTTCATCGGCGAAAGAGGCTTAAAACTTTCGGGCGGACAAAAACAAAGGATAGCGATCGCAAGGGCATTTTTGAAAAATCCGCCTATTTTGATACTCGACGAAGCGACTTCCGCTTTGGATAATATCACCGAAATGCAAATACAAAGGGCTCTCGAATCGCTTTCTAAAGGTAGAACGACGCTCGTCGTCGCACACAGATTATCTACGGTGAAAAATGCCGACAAAATACTCGTGGTGACGCACAACGGCATCGAAGAAGAAGGTTCGCATAAGCAACTTTTAGAGAAAAACGGCATTTATGCCGAACTTTACAACTATCAATTTGAAAACAGTCGGTTATAAAATCACAAATCGACGGACAAAATATTTTATAAAAACACATTAAAATTTGAAAATGCTCATAAAAGGAGATATATATAATGAGTGAAGAATGTACGCACGATTGTTCTACTTGCGGACAAACTTGCGGAGAAAGGACTAAAGAAAGTTTGATCGCAAAGACAAACGAATATTCGCACGTAAAAAACGTGTATGCGGTTGTCAGCGGCAAAGGCGGCGTAGGTAAGTCGCTTGTTACTTCCATGCTCGCCGTACAAACGAGAAAAAAAGGATATCAAGTGGCGATTTTAGACGCGGACATTACAGGTCCGTCAATACCTAAAGCCTTTGGAATAAACGGTACTGCGCTTGCAAACGAAGCGGGAATTTTGCCGATGATAAGCAAAACGGGCATAAAAGTTATGTCTATAAACTGCTTGTTGGAAGATAAAACCGACCCCGTCGTATGGAGAGGTCCCGTAATCGGCGGAACGGTAAAGCAATTTTGGACTGACGTCGTTTGGGACGAAGTGGACTATATGTTCGTAGACATGCCCCCGGGGACGGGAGACGTTCCGCTTACGGTATTTCAAAGTTTGCCCGTAAAAGGCATAATTATAGTGACTTCGCCGCAAGACCTCGTTTCTATGATCGTAGGTAAAGCCGTAAAAATGGCGAAACTTATGAATATTCCCATTGTCGGAATGATTGAAAATATGTCTTATTTCGAGTGCAAAGAGTGCAAAACGAGATATAATATTTTCGGCGAAAGCCATATCGACGAGTTGTGTAAGGAATATTCTATAGACACTTCCGCAAGACTTCCTATCGACCCCGAAATTGCAAAACTTTGCGACGAGGGCAAAATAGAAGAGTATGATTGCGACACATTAAATGCCGTAGTCGATAAAATTTGTAAGTAAATATATCGAATTTTAACAAATTTTGCTCATAAGTGGTTGGTAAAAACGTAAAATAACAGGTAAATATTGGCAATTTGCTTTTAAAGTAAATATCTTGACACGCTTGCTTTGTTGATATATAATAAAAACAAGAACATATGTTTGTGTTTTTTTATAAGGAAGCAAGATGAAAGAATTTAAACGTATACCTTTAAAAATCGACGTAGAATTTTTACCCGAGGGCGGATTTTTGCCAATGCGGGTGATATATGACGAGCAAAATTACGACATAGACAAAATTTTAAAGGTAAAAAAGCACTGTCCGCAAACGGTGGGGTGTATTTCTCCCGTTGAATATACCGTATTCATAAGCGGAATAGAGAAAAAAATTTATTACGAAGAAGACAGTAAATCGTGGTTTTCGATTAAGGAAATACAGTTATGACGGATAGAAAAATATTGCATAGCGACGCCAATTGCTTTTTTGCGTCCGTAGAAACGGTAAAAAATCCCGATTTAAAAGGAAAAGCGGTTGCCGTATGCGGTTCGGTTGAAGAAAGGCACGGCATAGTGCTTGCAAAAAGCGAAATAGCAAAACAAGCGGGCGTAAAAACGGGCATGATTGTCGCCGAGGCGAAAAGGCTTTGTCCGTCGATTATAATCGTACATCCGCATTACGACGAATACGTCAAGTTTTCGGGGTATTTAAGAGAGATTTACGGCAGATATTCGCAATTTATCGAGCCTTTCGGTCTTGACGAGTGCTGGATCGACGTAACAAACAGCAGAAGAGACGCATTTTCCATTGCCGAAGAAATAAGAAACGTGGTTAAAGACGAATTGGGTTTGACCGTAAGTATCGGCGTGTCGTTTAACAAAGTTTACGCAAAACTCGGCTCTGACTTGAAAAAGCCCGACGCAGTGACCGAAATAACGAGAGAAAATTACAAAGGCAAAGTATTTCCGCTCTCATGTGGTGATTTGCTTTATTGCGGAAAAGTTACGACTAAAAAACTCAATGCTTACGGAATTTACACCATAGGCGATTTAGCAAATTCCGATAAAGAATTTTGCCGCAAAATTTTAGGCAAAAACGGAGAAATGCTTTGGGAGTTTGCAAACGGAAACGATACTTCGGCAGTTGCTTCCGAAAATTATCGCGCGCCGATGAAATCTATAAGTCACGGCGTAACGTGCAGCGCGGATTTGCTGACTAACGACGAGGTGTGGAGGGTAATGCTCGAAATATCTACCGAACTCGGTCAAAGACTCAGAAACGCCAACTTGCGCGCAAACGGAGTGCAGATAACTATTCGCGACGATAAGTTGAATTTTTACCAAATGCAGTGTAAAATAGAAAATGCGGTCACTTCGTCGTATATTATAGCAAAAAAAGGTTACGAACTATTTTGCAAAACTTACGATTGGAAAAATAACGTAAGGGCGGTGACATTGTCGGCGATAAACCTCGGCGAAAACGGATTTTACGAACAAGAGGATATGTTCGGCAGTCTAAACAAAATAGACAAAATCGAAAAACTCGAAAAGACTATAGACAAAATAAACGGCAAGTACGGCAATAAAGCGGTGCGGTCGGCGGTGCTGTATAAAGACAGTAAAATACCAGAAAGCGCAGATAGTCGAGCGGGATTTCATAAATCGATCAAGTAAATAGGGCGAAATAAAATTTAAAACAAACACACGTAATTGTGCAACAAAACGCTTGCGTCATAAATTGAAAAACATTTTAAAATTAAAGATAAAATATATAATTATAAAACATTTTACGAATAATATTCGACTTTTTGTCAAGGAGGAATTATGTTTTTTAAGGCTCAAAAAAAAGAGTATTTCACAAACTGTATCACGCTCGGAATAGACTACAAGTCTGATTTTGACTTGGACGCGGTATTCGACGCGCAAGACGCTTTGCTTGCTAAAGAAGACGCCAACGAAATGGCGATAAATCTTTCGGCGAGTTATTTTCTCAAGAATATGAAAAAAATTCAAAAATGGAAAAAGTCGAAATCGTTTGAAGAAGACTGCGCTTCTTTCGAGTTTGAAAGAAAAGCCATCGAAAGATATGAAAATTCAGATTACACGTCGGACAACCCAAAGGACTTTTTAAATTCGGGAAGTGAAGAAGATTTAAGCGAAACCGACTTAAACACGGAAACAGCCGACGCTATCGAAGAACCAAAAACAAAGTTTACGGGCAAAAGGCACGACTTTTTAGACGGAGACGACTAAAATTTCCATATTGCCTAATTTTAATTGCGGCGGCAGAAAAATTCAATATAAAATTAAACGCGTTTTGCAAAATACATGTTCAAGTGTATCGCAAGGCGCGTTTTTTGTTTTTTCGACAATAAAAACGCAAACGACTGTTTAAATTCAATTTTAAAACATTAATATTTGTTTTTAGAACAAAATATATTTTAATGAAGTAAATATTCGTTTAAAAAATTTTTGCGTTAAGACGGGGCGATATTAAAAGCCGATTTAAAAAATTTTAAATCATTTTAAAAGAGTAAATCGTTTTTACTGTAAAAATTTTCGCCACCAAGCAGTCGACAACTATCGGTCAAGTTGTCGTAAATCAAATGATTAAACGAATTTTTTGCTAATATAAATATCATAATTTTGTATTTTAACGCGTATTTATTTGTATTTTGTCGACATATGTGTTAAAATTACATTAGAGGTTGAAAATGAAAATTATTATTGCATCGGATTCGTATAAAAATTGTCTTTCTTCCGATAGAATCGGGGAAATTATTAAAAAACGTTTAATTGAAGACAATTCCGAAATTCAAGTAGAGGTTATTCCCGTTGCGGACGGCGGCGAGGGAACTATGGAAACCCTTGTAGACGGACTTAACGGTCAATACGTTTTGACAAACGTGTTAAATCCCATAGGCAAAAACGCAATTGCTTCTTACGGAATGATAAACGGAACGGCAATTATAGAAATGTCGAGGGCATCGGGTCTTCAGTTATTGGATAAAAACGAGAGAAATCCTTTAAAAACAACGACTTACGGCACGGGTATGCTTATGCTCGACGCACTCAATAAGGACTGCAAAGATTTAATAATAGGTCTCGGCGGCAGTGCGACGAACGACGGCGGCATGGGCATGGCAGAGGCTTTGGGCGTAAAATTTTACGACGCAAAGGGTAAGATTTTAAACGGCTGCGGCGAAAACCTCGAAAAGGTAGAAAAAATCGATATTTCCGAAATTTCTCCGCTACTTGACGGAGCGAAAATACTCGCGGCGTGCGACGTAACCAATACGTTGTGCGGCAAAAACGGCGCGGCTTATATTTACGGACCGCAAAAAGGCGCAACGCAAGAGGACGTTGAAAGGCTCGATAAGGGGCTTCAACATTTTGCCGACGTGATAAAAAGAGAGTTGGGCGTTGAGGTAAAAGATATTAAAGGCAGCGGAGCGGCGGGCGGTCTCGGCGCGGGGCTTGTGGCTTTTGCGGGGGCAAAACTCAAGCACGGTTTCGATATCATTTCCGATATGTTGGGACTTGAAAAGAAAATTGCTTCAGCAGATATCGTCGTTACGGGCGAGGGCAGTACCGATATGCAAACCGCATTTGGAAAAGTGCCTTACGGAATTGTCAAAATTTGCGCTAAATACAATAAAAAATGCTATTTAATCAGCGGCAGTATAGAAAATAAAGAAGAAGTACTTTCAAACGGTTTCGCCGCTTGTTACGAACTGAAAAAAGACGGCATGACGGTTGAAGATTCCATCATAAACGTAAAAAGTTTGCTTGTTGAAGCGACCGATAAATTAGCGAAAGAGTTGCGTTAAATCAGACGATTAAAATTAATCGCAAAATTTTAAGTTATTTCAAATTTTTTCTCACAGTTTAAAATTTAAGGGAAATATTATGGTCAAGACTATATTTTTCATTATAGAACTTATCGGAGTGGTGGCATTTGCAGTGTCCGGCGCAATGAAAGCGATTATAAAAAAATTGGATATTTTAGGCGTTTTGGTGCTTGCTATGTTTACCGCGCTGGGCGGCGGCTTGATGAGAGACATAATTTTGGGAATAAATCCGCCTAATATGTTTGTAAACCAAGAGTATTATTGGTTTGAACTGACAGATATACTCGTTGCGGTTATTATATTCGTTTGGGTATACATAAGGGCGAAAAAGGGCAAAAAAATATCGGATGTAAACAGCAATTTTTTGTTAAACGTGACCGATGCGGTAGGCGTTGCCGTATTTTGCGTGTTCGGTACTAAAATCGCGATAGAGCAAGGCTTTTCCGACAAACCCGTTTTGCTTGTGTTCGTCGGCGTAATCAGCGGCGTGGGCGGCGGTATGTTAAGGGATATACTTGCGGGCGAAATTCCCGCGATTTTGCGTAAATACGTATATGCTTTGCCTGCTTTTTGCGGCGTAATTTTATACATATTGCTTTTAAAAATTATGCCCGATTTGTTGGCGGTAATAATTAGCGTTTCGTTTATCACGGCATTTAGAACGCTTGCCATTATTTTTAAATGGAATTTGCCCTCGATTAAAAATTTAGAGATAAGTGAAGAGCAAAAAACCGATAAAAAATAGTTTGTCATATTTTTTTATTACAAAACTATTGATATTTAATTGAATATGTAGTATAATATAATCGTATGTTGAAATTACCGTGTTCAAATGCGATTATTTTTTTACAGCAATAAATAAATTTTGTAAAAACAAACATATTTTAGCGATTTTTACATTTATGAGGAATTAATTATGAGTAGATTGATTAGCGATACGGATTGCGAATTGTGGTATGACAGAGCGGAAGAACTCGGCGTAGACTACATTAAAATGCCTTATCAAATAGACGGAAAAGAATATTTTTACGATTTAGGTAAAAATACCGATATTAAGGAATTTTATAAATTGGTGCGTCAAGGCAAAATGCCTTCTACTTTCGCGCTTAACGAAAACGATTATATAGAATTTATCGAACCGTATTTTAAAAACGGCGAGGATTTGTTTTACGTAAGTTTTTCTCATGCGATGAGCGGTACGTTTAACCAACTCGACAAAGCGATCGCAAAACTTAAAGAAACTTATCCCGAAAGAAAAATTACCGTTTTCGACACGAGATGTATTTCGGTTTCTGCGGGTTTAATAGTAGAAGAGGCTGCAAAACTTAAAAAACAAGGCTTAAACGACGAGGAATTGTATAAAAAACTTCTCGAATTTAGGGATAAAATCGGTACATATTTTATAGTTGACGATTTGCACCACCTTAAACGCGGCGGCAGATTATCGGCAATAGCCGCATTTGCGGGTACTGCGCTCGGTTTAAAACCCATGCTTACGTATAGCGACGAGGGCGGCTTGACTGTCGTGCAAAAAATCACGGGTAGAAAAAAGTCTATCAGCGTGATGACTCAACGTGCAATCGAAGAAATGATCGAAGTAGACCAACACAGAATTTACGTACTCGACGCAGACTGTGAAGAAGAGGGCGATAAAATTAGAGATTCTATTTTGGAAGCGTATCCCAATGCCGACGTGCATAGACTTCCCGTCGGTCCTGTTATAGGTGCGCATGCAGGACCCGGTAC
>CAKQKQ010000079.1 GCA_934249265.1 uncultured Clostridia bacterium
GCGTCTATCGCGCCTTGAGTTGCGTTATCGTCAAGGTCTTCTGCCGCTTTAAGCGCACTCTTCAATGCCGCATAAGAATCAGCCGTATACTTGCTTTGGTCTACGCCCTTTGCCGTAGCGATTAATGCGTTAAGTTGAGTTTTATCGCCCGCGGGTAATCTTTCAAGACCCATAAGCGCATTGTATAAAGTTTCATATGCTTTGTCTATCTTATATTGGGTGAGACCTACCGCTTTTTCTGCCTCTGCAAGAGCGGTTTTAAGCACGCTGTAAGTTGCTTCGGTGTAGTCGTACTCTTTATACGTTTTAGCCGTCTCGATAAGCATATTAAGACTACTGCTGTCTCCCGCCGCAAGTTGCGCCTCGCTCGAGATTATCTTTAACGAATTGATTTCGCTTGCCTGATACTGACTTCTTATGCCGATGTTGCCTGTTAAGTTTTCCTCTACTTCGTATGCGAACAACGGTTTAGTTTCATCGTTTACAAATACCAAAATGGTAGACTTCAACGCCACAATTTTTATAGTATAATCGTTTCCGGACACTTCGACGTTTTTAGTCGTTGCACAACCGCCGTACTTTCCGTTAAATCTATACAATGATACCTTGTATTTTCCGTTTACGTCCTTTTCAAATTGAACGTTGTAAGCGTTGATATTGTCCGCTTCGGACGATACGTTTGTCTCAAAGAGGTACAAACCAACGTTCATATCACCTTTCAAAACAAAGTTTATCGTCACTTCAAAAGTGCTGAGCGGCTTAACGTTGTTCCACATATATTTCACTTCGCCTGCGTTTCCGAATACGAGTTTTCCGTCCTTAACTTCTGCCGTTGCCGCACTCGTCGTGTAAGTCGTGAAATCTTTATAATCTTCATCGAAGTCGTACTTATATTCCGTGCCTTCGATTTCGTAAGGATTGCTGTCTTCGTCTATACCCAAACTTGCGTCGTCGATATATACTTTAGTTCCGTCTTCGCCCGTGTGTTTTAAACCGAGTTGAACGGTAATATTTTCTTCAACGTTGAATTTAAGCGTATAAGTTTTAAATTCGCTGCCCGCATTGACGTCGACCGTCGATAAAATTTCGCCCGTTTCGGCATTGCGTGCAAAAAGTTGCGCGCCACCACTAAGCAATTTTACGTCGAGATTAAATTTATATGCGCCGTATACGCAATACAATCCTTGGAACAATTCGCCTTCGCCCTCGATATATGCGGCGTAATCGACCACGTCGTAATACTGCTTGGTTTCGCTGTATTTTGCCAATTTAGATTTTGTAACGCCTTTTGACTCGTAACCTACCTTTCCGTTTGCTCCGAGAGTTCTGCTCCACCACGTCAAACCGGATACCCAATCTTTTTCTCCGTCATAACGGAAATCTCTTTCAAAACTCGGGTTCATGAAATCGGTTGAAGAAGTCAGACCGCAATCGGAAGCGACGTTAGTCATAATCATGCAACCTACGCTGCAATAAATTTCGCTGTACCTTGCGTCGCAACGATAAACGTTGTTGTAAATTTTTACGTCTCTTACGGGCGAGAAATCGTCTTTTTCGCCGTTATCGAGGTCGTAATTATAATAACTGCTGCTACCGTAGAACGGATTATCTGGCCAACTGCCCACCGCGCGGGTCGTTCCGCCGAGAATACAGTCGGTAACGGTTACGTTTTTAATTTCTTGATTTTCAAGGTCGGGATCGGCAGTTCCCCAAGGAATAAACACTATGCCGAGACCACCCCACAAATTGCTGTGTCTGATAACAACGTTGTCCACGCAGTTGTCTTCGCCAGGTTGAGACGACCACCACACCTTGCCGCGATTATCGATATATTGCGGACTGAGAGTAATCGCGTCGTCGTTTGCATAAACAAAGCAACGGTCTACTATAGCGTTTTTGCAAGCGGTAAAGCCGAAGCCGTCGCCGTTGATACACTCTTCTTCCTTTATATCGATATTCGCAAAGTAAATATTTTTACTGAAACGCGTGGGCATATTCCATATATTCGCGCGAAGAATAGTAATATCTTTTACGATTACGTTTTCGCACTTGTCAATCGCTATGGGATGAACGTGAATGGTGTTTGCGCAACCAACGACTATGTTCGAGTTCCACTCGTAGTTGTAGCCGTCTATACATTCTGCGCCCGCTTCCATCATACGGATAGTTCCGCCACCCGTGATTTTGATGTTTTGAACACCGCTTACCTGAACAAGCGGATAATTAAGTACCGCGCCCACGTGACACCAAACGATGCCCTCTATGTCTTTATCGTGTCCGTAAACCACTTCGTAATCGTAATCGCTTGCGCGACGAGATTGCAACAAAATCGCTCCGCTTTCTATGCGCAATTCAACGTTGCTCTTCATTTTAATGTTAGTAGCCACGTATCTGCGACCGTATGCGCTTGTATCTCCCGACAAAACGACCGTTCCGCCGCCTTGCGCGTTTACGTAATCGATTGCCGCTTGAATTGCCGCGTTATCGTTTGTAAATCCGTCGCCCTTTGCGTTAAACGGCTCGTCGGTTACTTTAACCGTAAGCGAAGGCAAATCGAAATCGTACGGGTTTTCGCCGAAATCGTAATAGTTTTCGATTGCAAACGACTTGCTTACGCGCACGCCTTCTACCCCCGCAAGCAATTTACTCGACAAGCGAGACATACTTTCGTTTTCAAGACCGAACACAATTTCAAACTCGCCGTTTTGCACCGTTGCCGTGCCGAGTACGGGCATTTTTATACTGCCTTCTTGTCCTTTATAAACGTAAGTCAAACTATCGTCGTAATTGTTGACGAACGACTCGTACAACGTTACCGTTTTGCCGTTGTATTTTTCGTCCACAGTTCCTTTTACGGTGACTTTACGCGTGTTTTTATCGGCTAAACAACTCGTTATGCTACCCGCATATTCTCTATTCGCGTCTTCACGCTCGAACGTGATTGCGTCGATATAAATTTCACCACCCGTAGCGTCGTCAAACGTGAATTTAAATCCTCTTAAATATCCCGTGCAAACTTTTGCGTAAGACAAATTGAAATAATAAGTCGTGTAGTCGGAATCGGGAAGTATATCGAATTCAGCAGATTTGTTTTCGTCGTAACTGCCGCTTTCGGAAGTGATGAAATTTACTTTGACTTTTTTCGCCGAAGTTTGGTTTTTCATTCTCACGAGCAATGTATTCGTTACGGGCAAATATGCCGAATATTTATCGCCCGCGGGCTCGTTTAATTTAGCGAGCACAAGCGTGGACGGAGCGGCTTCGTAAACAAGTTTCATTTGACCGTCAACATACTCTATCGTTCCGTTTTCGGCTGTAAAACGCTTGATACTGCGCGCCGTGTTAAATTCCATATCGAGGTCGAGTATTTCGAGTTCGGTCACGTCTGTATCTACCGTTTCTATATTTTTAACGTGCGTGGTTTGCCCCCACGACCAAAAGAATAATTTTGAATTTGCAAAATCCGTATCGAAATTGCCGAACGCATAAGCCGCTACTTCTCCGTCGACGTATACGGCAACACATTCTTTTGTAAACACAAACTTAAACTTCATCCAACCGTCGGAAACCGGCGTGGATTTTTCAGCAGTATTCTTTAAAGTAGTCGTCCAATCTTCCCACGAAGGACCGCTGCGAAGAGTAAATCTGCCATGGAAAGGATAATATTGCATAAAGAAACTCGTTTTATCTCCGCCGTCGATACCCAAACTGAAATTACAAGTATCGAAAGTCCCCGTTACGTTTTCGATTTTTACGTCGGCTTGAACAGAGTTTGTTTCAACAGGTAAATTATAAGTCAATCTGCCGCCGTTAAATCCGCACGTATATTGCGTTTCGCCGTCTACGTCGTTTTTGCTCCATTCTCCGCCGGGTTTTACAGGCTCTACCGGTATATCGTTTTGCGGAGCGTTTACATTGCCTTTTTTAACACTCATAACTTCGTCAATTTGTCCCCACGTCCAGAAAATATATTCGGCGTTTGCAAAGTTTGTAGAAGAAAAATCTCCCTCGACAATCGCGACCAACTTGTCGTCGATTTCGACAGCCAAAGTCTTTGCGCCGAACCAATATTTAATAGTTTGCCAATCGCCCGTGCAAGGCGCGGCATTTACCTCGGACTCGGTAAGCGGAGAATTCCAATTATTCCACGAACCGTCCTGAATTTGCACCTTTCCTTGAATGGGGAAATATTGCATCCATAAACTGTGATTATCGTTTGTATTTATCCATAAAGACCAGTTACAAGTATATAAATCTTTGTTTAAACTCGAAAAACGGATATTCGTTTCAAAATAGTTGAAATCGTTTACTCCCGTATAAGTGAGTCTGCCGCCGCCAATGCCCGAAGTCGCATACGGAGCAACCGAGCCTTGCGCCCAACTGTCTCCCATAGCAAACGTGCTTGTGGTATCGACTGTTCCTTCAAGAATTTTACCGCAACTTGCGGACATAACTTCGTCTATTTGTCCCCACGTCCAGAAAATGTATTCGGCGTTTGCAAAATCGGTTGCCGAGAAATCGCCCTCGACTGCCGTAACGACTTTTCCGTCTATACACACGGCAAGTCTGGTCGCGGAAAAATGATACTCGAACGTTTGCCAATCGCCCGTACACGGCGCGGCGTTTGTTTCGCTTTCGTCATGCGTAGTCGTCCAATTATCCCACGCACCCTCTTGAATCAACGCTCTGCCTTGAATGGGATAATATTGCATCCACAAACTGTGATTATCGTTTGTTTTTATACCCAAACTCCAGTTACATGTATACAAATCTTTGTTTAAACCCGAAAAACGAACTACTGCTTTTAAATAGTTGATGTCTTTCGTCCCCGTGTAAGTAAGTCTGCCGCCGCCAATGCCCGAAGTCGCGTACGGCGCAACCGAACCTTGAGCCCAGTTGTCGCCCATAGTAAACGAACCTATACAATCGTCTGCGCTTATCATCGGCTGATAAGTGCCGCTCGTCGCGGTGGTTGTTTGACTACTCGAGTTGGTGTCGGCTGCGTTTACTATGCGTTGCGTCGATATATTACACAGCGTAAAACCGCAAATCGACAACACAAGCAACGCCATTGAAACGTACAACCAAAATTGCCTGATTTTAGTCATTAATCTTTTCCTCCTGATTTTTTGTTTTTTTGTTTGTTCAACAAATATTTTTGCCTAACAAGGTCATAAACCTCGTCGGGAACGTCCAATTTACACCGAGCGTAACTCGGCAACGCGTCTTCGCCCGCAATTTCGGGGTCGGTACATCTCACGTCGTTGCGCCATTTATCTCGTTCTTCTTTATTCTTGAGGTCGGGAATCGTTTGCGCTTTGTTGCCGTCTAAAATACTAAACCACGCAAAAAGCCCCGGTAAAAACATATCGAGAGCCTCGTACACGTCTATAATATCCGCACGTTTATGCTTAACGGCTTGTACAAAATTATATAAAAGGTAATAATCGCTGCCGAAATGCGATTCCATTTCAAAAGCGGCTTTGCTCATTTTGTCTTTAGGTAAATACGTCTTGGGGTGGTTGCCGTTTTCACCTTCGTACTCGTCGAAATTGGTATAAATGCGAGACACCCCGCCGTTTAGTAAGTCTTCCGACGCGCTTTCCATTCTACCTTTCGAGCCTTGCAGTTGATATCGCGTGCTGCCCTTATTGAGATTTCCGTGCAAACTGCGCACGACTGCGCCGTTATTCAACGTTACCATTTCAATGCCGCCTACGCCCGCCCTTAAACCCATGCGCGCGCAAATTTCGGTAAACGGCAATTCAAACCCGACGACCGTTTTCGGCTTTAAACCCGTAATATGGATAAGCGGACCCAACGAATGTGTGCAATAAAACGTGGCGTACATTCCGTTGCGCCAATGGTTTTTATCTCCGTAGGTAATATCTGCCCAAATCGGCTCGCAATTATGAATATACTCGCCTTCGGCGTATTCGAGTTCGCCGAGTTTGCCCTCTTGATACAATTTTTTCATTTCTTTGGGCGCGGGCATATAACAATAGTTTTCCCCATAAGCGTAAATTTTACCGCTGCGCTCAACAGCCTCGACAAGTTCAACCGCCTCTTTCATGCATTGACACGGTAACACGTCGCTTAAAACGTGCAAGCCTTTATTAAGACATTTTATAGCGAACGGGGCGTGTTGATTAGCGTAATTAGCCAATACCACAGCGTCCATATCGTGAAGAATAAACTCATCGAAATCGTCGTAATAAACAATATTTTGGTCGCTGTGCTCGGTTTTTAACTCTGAAACCACTTCTTTATCTTTTTCACATACTGCCACGACTTGCGCATACCCCGTATGCTTACACCATTTTATTATAAAGTCGCCTCTGCGACCTCCGAAAACTCCGATTTTTACCAAGGCGTATTACCTCCTATGTTTTTAGTATAACAAACCGCAACCGCGGCGGTAAATAGAATAAATCCATTAAAGTATGCATTTTTTCTTTAATGAGTATGCGCGCGCTGTTTACGTGTTTTGGCAAAATTGCCGATAAAAAGCCTAAAAAAACCGCAAAAACGATTAAATTTACCTTTACTGATCTTATTTCGAACGATTGATTTTTTATAATTTGTTTATGAATTGTTTATAAATGGAAAAAATCCATTTAAATATGGACTTTTTCTTTATATATATTGACATAATTTACGTCTACATGTAGAATAATGATTAATACAAGCGACGTCTAAGTTTCGGTTTAAATGCGTTTTAAATGCGCTTTACCGTCGATTTTTACCCGATAAGTAAATTTAATTATATAAATTGTCGTTTTCAATTTAGGAGAATTTTATGCCTATACAAAATATATGTCTTTTTAACGCTGCCCGAAGCGACAGCGAATATATCGGAATACTCAACTTTGTATACGAAAAAAACTGCGGAAATTATAAGGACTTCGGCGTAATAAGCGTATTTCGTTTACATCTCGTTACGTCGGGAAGCGGCAGTATCGAAACTTCTTATAAACGCGAAGAATTATCCGTAGGCGACGTTTTTTTAACTTTCCCGGGTACGGAATACCGCATAAACGACGAGAATAATTTACAATATATATACATTAGTTTCGTGGGCATACGCGCGCATAAACTTCTCGACCGCGTGGGAATAAACAAGCGCGATTTCGTACGTACCGTGCCGCAATTTATACAAGACATATGGCAATGGGAAATTTCGCAAACGCATCACTATAATATCGACCTCGTAGCGGAGGGCGTTTTGCTTACCACGTTGGGAAATTTGTGTAACAAAAGCGACAGCAACGAATTAAGCGAAACGGGACTCAACGTATTGTCTCTTAAAAAACAAGCGGAAGACCGATATATGGACGCATCGTTTAATTTGCAAACGGCTTGCAAAGAAATATATTACAATCCCAAATACGCTTCGGCAGCATTTAAACGATATATGGGTATTGGCTTTAACGAATATTTATTGAGTTTAAGATTAAATAACGCTATGCGGCTTATAGAAAGCGGAATTTCAACCGTAAAACAAATTGCCGAATTGAGCGGATTTAGCGACGCACTGTACTTCAGTCGAGTATATAAGAAAAAATGGGGATGTGCGCCGACCGTGTCAATAACAAAACAAAGAAATAAAAAACCTATTGAAAATTTACCTATTGACGGCGATTTGATTTCTTTTAATAACGATTTTACCGATGAAAAAATTTGACAACCGAAAATATTTCTTCGTTCGACGAAAATTTAACGAATGACTAATACAAATCGATAAAGCCCCGATAAGATTTTTAATCATCAATTTAATAGTCTACTAATAAATTATAATTACAGCCTCGCTTTATAAACGAGGCTGTATGTTTTAAGCGCGTATTATATGCTCAATATTTACATTATATTTTTCTATTAATATGCCGTTATTACGCGATACGTATTGTGTAAAATTGACATTTTAAGTATTTTTATAACGTTAAAGCGGCGGGTGACCTAATTGGTCGCCCGCCGCTTTTTATCGTATCGTAAAATTATGGCATTTTACTTGTGTCGTGTATTATTCGTTTACTCTTCTTTTCTTAATGATAGCATAAACAGCAACTAAACCGAGAGTCAAAAGCATTACGTTAGATGTTTCTATGCCGCCCTTGCAACCTTTCTTTCCGCCTTTGTTGCCGCTGTCGGAAGTTGCTCCGCTGTCGGAAGTTGCTCCGCTGTCGCTCGTATTTCCGCTATCCGTTGACGAGTCGGTGTCGGGGTCAGTCGGTTTTTCTTCGAGAGCCTTATACGCATCGTCAAGTGCCTTATATGCCGCGTCTATCGCGCCTTGAGTTGCGTTATCGTCAAGGTCTTCTGCCGCTTTAAG
>CAKQKQ010000080.1 GCA_934249265.1 uncultured Clostridia bacterium
CTTTTACGTCGTCTCTGCCAAGTTCTTTTTTAGTCTTGCTTACTATATTGTCTACAAGTCCCGCAAAGCCGTATAAAATGCCCGCTTGCATATTGGTGACGGTATTTTTACAAATAACGTGTCCGGGGTCGTCAAGTTCGATATTGGGCAACTTTGCCGTGCCGTTTACAAGCGAATCGAGCGAGCCTTTAATTCCGGGGGCGATTACGCCGCCGATAAGTTCGCCCTTGTCGGTAATTACGTTAAACGTTGTCGCTGTGCCGAAGTCTACGCAAATAATAGGTCCGCCGTATTTAGTGTATGCGGCAACGCTGTTAACTATTCTGTCCGCACCGACTTCTCTTTGGTTTTCCGTCTTTATATTGAGTCCCGTTTTAAGCCCCGGTCCTACCATTAAAGGCGTTTTACCGAGATAATCTTTACACATATGTTCCATAGTGTAATTGAGTTGAGGAATAACCGACGACATGATTATGCCCTCGATTTCGTCTTTCTTTATATTTTTAGACGACAATAAATCGTTGACGACAACGCCGTACTCGTCCGACGTGGAAGCCCTTTGAGAAGAAACCCTAAACGTCGCTATAAGGCGTTTGCCGTCGAAAACGCCGTATTTTATGTTCGTATTTCCTATATCTATTACTAAAATCATTTTTATTTTTCCTTTGTGAGCACTTTAATCACGTTTGACAAAACGGGTACGAGCAATAAGTTTATCAAAAGTTCTACGATAAAGTTTATGCCAGCCGCTTGTATAAACAAAAAGTAAAATATATTAGTGCTTTGCACCGCTTCGAGTTTGTAAAGCGTTTTGTACATTAAAAGCATACCTATTATAAATATCGAGGTGTTGAGTACTGGTGCGGAAACCGCCGAAACGTAAATTGCCGCTTTGCTGTTTTTCTTGCTTAAAAGTTGATAAAACAACCCGGGGAGAAAACCCGCCGCCACCGATTTGATTACGCACACCAAAACAGTGCCTATGGGGCTTTCTTGAAGTAAAAAGCCCGTAAACGGGTCATAGCCCGTCAAACCCATTACTATGGTGATTATGCCGAAACCCAAACCGAGTATGCCGCCGTTTATAGGTCCGATGATTATCGAACCGAGAACTATCGGCACAAGCACGAACGAAAACCTAATCGTTCCGATTTGAATGTAACTGCCGAAATACTGAAGTACTATGACAAAAGCCAAAAGTACGGCGGTTTTCGCCAAATTGCGCGATGAAAAAACTTCTTTAAAATTCATGTTGCCTCCAATCAGATTCCTTTAACGGATATCTGTTGTAAAAAAATATGTAAATAAATATTAGTCAAACCCTTTGAAAATTGCTTTTAAAAGGTGTCTGCCGTTTATAATTGTAATATATTGCCAAAAATTTTGCAAGCGTTTTCATTGTAACAATTTTTGTTTGTATTGAGTAATATATAGTGATAGCAACGATATTAATCGGCTATACATTCGGAGGAAATATTTATGATGAACTGTTTAACTTTCGGAAACGACAACTATTGTCTTTGGATTTTAATAATTCTCCTTATACTCTGCTGCTGCGGAACGGGCACTGTTTGCGGTATAATCGACAAACTTACAAACTGCTGCTGGATTTTACCCGTACTTCTCGTTTTGTGCTGCTGCGGTAAAGGCGGCTTCAACAAAAACTTCGGTTGCGGTTGCGGCAAATAATAAACACTAATACATACAACGGGAATTGCGCGAGCAATTCCCTTATTTTTTTGCTAACATATTCTAAATCGTTGCGTTTTATTTGAAATTTGCTATCGATTTGTTTTTGTCGTTTTTTCACGGTTTTATTTATGTTTTAAATTGTGTTTTTACATAAGTCCGCAAAATCCTGAAAAATTTTTGCATTAGCAAAAAAATACTTCTCGTAATTTATTATGCGTCAAAAACGAATATGTACTAAAAGCCCAAAAATTCTACCCCTTTAAGCATTACGTCGTTTAATAAATCCGTCCTTAAAGAATAAAATATAATTTTGCCTTGCCTTTTTACCGACACCGCGCCTAAATTTTTAAGTATTCTTAATTGGTGCGAAACGGTCGTTTGATTTATACATAATATAGAAGACAAATCGGTCACGCACATTTGGGTAATTGCAAGCGCAGACAATATTTTTAACCTCGTGTAGTCCGAAAATATCGAGAAAAACCCCACGAGGTCGTATAAAATTTCGTCCTCGGGGACGTATTCGGTCACTAAATTTTGCGTTTTTTTGTCAAGGAGCAACATTTCTTTTTGCATTTTTCCCACCTCTTATATTTTTTAATTAAAAGCATTTCAACAAAGAAATTCTTTACGATTATATTTTAAATTAATGCTTCGATATATGTCAATACGCACATATTTAAAAATTTGACGCATATTGTATATTATCAACTTATTTTGTCGAAAGGAGGTTTTATGAATACAAATACCGTAGTATTTGCGGCGTTGCTGTTTTTGCTGTATTCAAACGGAACGGTGACGTCTACACAATTGTTTTTGCTTCTTGCGTTGATGACGACGACGGGTTGTCTGTGCCGTAACAATTTAAACAACAACACCAATAATACAAACAATAACAACATATTTTCTAACTAATTGACGACAAAATAAAAGCGGACTAAGCGTTTTTGCTTAATCCGTTTTTTTTTATTTAATTTAGTTTTGATTAAATTTTACAGTAAGTTTTTTATTTATGATTTTTCTACAAATCGCTTTGTTTATAGTTTTCCACAAACCGCTCCGCAACTTTACAAAAATAAATTTTGCGAGCAACTTTTTATTTCGATTTTTTATTTTAATTTTTCGACGTTTTTACCAAGCACTGCCGTGGCAAAAGAATTGAAATCGAAATATTCTTTAATTTTCTCATTTACCGTGTCGAGGCTTAAAGCGTTGATTGCGTCTATTTTGCTTTCAAAATCAAAAATTTTGTCTTCAAACAACAAATACTTGCCGTATATGTTCATTTGAGAAGCCGTGCTGTCTTGACTGAACGTAAAACTCGACTTGATTTGTTCTTTACTGCGTTTAAATTCCGCTTCGGTTATGCCGTTTTGTTTAAACTCGTCGATTACGTTTAAAACGGTGTCGTAGGTAACTTTATATTTCTTTGGGTTTACCGCCGAATACACAACGAAAGTACCCGTGTTGACGTATGCGTTGGGATAAGAATATACGGTATAACACAAGCCGAGTTCTTCCCTTACCTTTTGGAAAAGTCTGCTGCTCATGCCGCCACCCAAGGCAACGTTTATTATGTTTACGGAGTCTACGTCGGGGTCGGAATATTTTATGCCGTTAAACGCCAAGCAAAAATGTACTTGCTCGATATCTTTGCGCCTACTAACGTCGCTTAATATAGGCTTATCCAATGCCAAAACGCGCTTTTTGTCGTTTACGGGGAGTTTGCCTTCCATATATTTTTCGACAAACTCTTCGGCTTTTTCTATATCTATATTGCCCGCTATGGACACGACTATATTGTCCGCCGTGTAATGCAAAGCCTTGTATTTTTCGATATCTTCCTTTGAAAATCTCTCTACGTTTTCGGTTTTGCCCAAAATCGTTCTGCCGTATCCCGTTTTGCCGAAATAAGCCTCGCCAAGCATATCGAACACAAGGTCTTCGGGCGAATCTTCGTCCATGTTGATTTCTTCGGCGATTACCGTTCTTTCTTTGTCGAGTTCGGTCTTTTCGTAAGTAGAATTTATAAATAAATCGGAGAGAATTTCAAATGCTTCTTCGGCGTGTTCCGTAGTCGATTTTATGTGATAACACGTCATATCTTTGGTGGTAAACGCGTTGAGTTGCGCGCCTATCGCGTCGGCGTTTTCGGAAATATCGAAAGACGTGCGTTTTTCAGTTCCTTTAAAATTCACGTGTTCGATAAAATGCGAAATGCCGTTTGTTTGCTCGTCTTCCCACGCGCTGCCTACCCCTACGAGTATGCCCATCGTGACCGACATAAGTCCGTCTATCTTTTTTACAATAAGTCTTAATCCGCTTGCATATTGTTTTTTACTAATCATTTTTACTCCAAACATTCGGCAACGGTAACTACGTCCATGCCGATTTCTTCAAAATGGGTCAATATTTTATCGAGCACCTTTGCCGTGTGAGACTTTGGGTGAATCAATATAATATCGCCGTTTTGTATATTTTTAGTTGCTTTATCGTATATTGTTTGCTCGTCGCTGTATTTCCAGTCGATAGTGTCTTTAGTCCACATTACGGTGGTATAACCGAGTTTTTCGGCGGCTTTAAGCGTATCCGCCCCGTACGAGCCGGAGGGCGGCGTAAAAGTCTTCATCGTAACGCCCGTGAGCGACAACACTATTCGGTGGTTGTTGTAAATTTCGGCGTAATTCGCTTTTTCGTTTAATTTTTTATGGTCTTTATGAAAATAACCGTGGTTGCCGAGTTCGTGTCCTTCTTCCGCAATGCGCACAAGCGTTTCTTGATTATCGTCTGCCCAACAACCGCCCACGAAAAACGTTGCTTTTTTGCCGTGCGACTTAAGCGTGTCGAGCATGTCGCAAACTACTTCGGTGTTTTCGTACACGTTTATCATCAACGAAACTTGCCTTTTATCTTTATTGCCGCCGTAGTACACGCCTTTATCGGTTGCGCCCGTAGACGCGATTTCGTTTACGGGATAAAAACAAACGAGAAGCGTTGCCGCGATAAGCATGCACAGCACCGCGTTGGAATATTTCCTTATACTGAATTTAGATTTACTCAAGACTGTCACCTCACAGTAATTTTATGAGGTAATCTTAAGTAAAATGCCTTAAAATTCGCTTATTAGGTAAAAAGAGTAAATTTTGTCGCTTTACTTAACGCTGTTGGCTATTTCCATTATTTTTCTCAACCTGTGGTTTAAGCAACTTTTGCTTATGCCCAATTTTTGAGCGAGTTCTACCATGGTGTCTTCGGGGTTGTCGTTTCGAGCCTCTACCACTTCTTTAAGTTGAGGAGGAAGCGAATCGATACCCAAAGTCTCTTCTATCAATTTTATCGCCTCGCGCTGTTTTATAAAGGCGTTGATTTGCTTTGAAATGTTCGACATTTCGCAATTAACCACTCGGTTTGCGTTGTTTTTTCTTTCTCGAGTGTTTACTATTTCAAGCACTTTTTTAGCAGAATCTTCGGCGTTCATCATTTTTAAAACGTCGATTAAGTCGCCGACGCTGTTTATATATACTACGTAGCAGTCGTTTCTCTCAATAAGCCCGGGGGTGACGTCGCACTCACCGAGCAGCGTTGCAAAGTCTTGCGCCGTGACGTATTTTGAAAAGACGAATTCGAGGTGATAACCCGTGGACGAAAGGTCGTTTTCGCTCGGGACGGTAACGCTGCCGCTACCCAAAAACGCGCCCACGACGTACGCTTTTTTACAACAAGCGTTTTCGATGAGATATTTGTCTATATTGAGCGCAAGACTGATCGAATTGCCCTCTTGCACCACAATGCCCGCTTCGATTAAAAATCTAAGGCTCGAATCGGACAAAAATTGCGCTTTTATTCTGCTTTTTTTGCCGCTACCTTTATTTATTACCGCTTTTTCTCCGAAAACTTTTTCGGCAAAGTTGACGATATAATTTATACACTCTTCGTTATCTGCCGAGATGCTGAAACCTATTTTGCCGCCCTCGACGATTAATGTACCCGAAGTGCGAACGTACGCCGAAAGAGCCGCAAGCACACAGCATGCGGAAAAAGAATTTTTATTCATAATTTCTTTTTTTACGCTTTCGGTAAAATTCATCTTTTCGTTCCTTTAAATGCGATTTTTTTATGTGGCGATTTTGTGCGTTTTAGTTTCGCTCGCCTTTTTATGTTTGCGGGCGTTTTTACATCGATTCTTTAAACTTTTTAAATCTGAAATCGGGTTTTCTGCCGTTTATGTTGAAAATTCTATCCATGGGAAAATCTACCCTTGAAAACAAACTTTCGGCAAGTGCGGTATCGCCTATTCTATCGACGCTGTGCGCGTCGGAATCTATCACGAAATTGACGCCCGTGTCGATTACTTTTTGCCAATCTTCGTCGCTTAAATGCGTTTTTTTAGTGTTTATCTCGATATAAGTGCCGTAATCTCTCGCACACTTGGCAACCTCAACGGGGTCGCTGAATACGAGATAATTTATGTGCGTAAGTATGTCTATCGGGTTGTTTTTTATCGATTCTATATAAATTTTAGTCGTTCTTTTAATCAGTGCTTCGCTGGGTTTGGTTTTAAACGTAGCGGTAAAAAAGTTACTGCCGAAAAACGTAAACCAATCTTTCAACTTGTCATACATTACAAATCTGTGGCAACCCGCCAAAATTATATCTAAATTTTCGTAATCGCTTTGTTTTACGTCGATTTTTCCGCTTTCGCCCAAAATGTTGGACTCGATGCCGAGCAGCACTTCGATACCCGTCGCCTTTGCCGCCTCCTCGCAGTCTTTACGCATTTGCGGAACTTCTTTTCTCCTCATTCCGAATGCGGGGTGCGAAAAACCGTGGTCGGTAATGGCGATACCCTTTAGCCCTTTTTCTTTTGCCGAGACGGCGTTTTCCATTACGCTGCCCGTGCCGTGGCTGTAAGTCGTATGAGTATGAAAATCATACGTCAAATTTATGCTGTCCATTAAATTCTCCTATGTATTTAACCTCTTCTTTAAGCAAAACTCCGCTCGTTTTATACACTTTGTCTTTTACGTAGCATATAAGGTCGTATATGTTTTGCGAAGTGGCTTTTCCGTTGTTTATGATGAAATTCGCGTGTTTTTGCGACACGCTCGCGTCTCCTATAGTATACCCCTTTAATCCCGCTTCGTCAATAAGTTTGCCCGCAAAATATCCGTCGTTTAAAAAAACCGAGCCGCAACTTTTGCCTTTTGGCTGCTTTACGGCGCGCAACGACGAAAATTTGCGCAATTTTTCTTCTATTATATCACATTCGGAAACTTTTAGCAAAAAACAAACGGAATAAATGGGTTTTTTGTTTGAAAAAATACTTCTTCTGTAAGCAAATTCGCAGTTTACTTTGTTGTAAACGCCGTCAAGCGACTCTACAAACGACACGTACTCGCCTATCGTCTTGTTAAAACAGCCGCAGTTTCCGCTTACGCCTCCACCCACGCTTGCGGGGATATTTACGGCAAATTCGAGTCCGCCGAGAGAGTTCATTTCCGCTTCGTCTATGACTTTGCGCAGTAGTGCGCCGCACTCCGCGGTGATGAGGTTGCCTCTAACCGTTATTTTGTCGAGTTTTTTCGTATTTATGACTATTCCGTCAAACCCGTCGTCGCTCACTAAAACGTTAGAGCCGTTTCCAAGCACGAAAACGGGATATTTATCGGATAAATCATACGCTTTTTCAAATTGACTTTTGTCTTTGGGAAAAGCCATTATTGCGCATTTTCCGCCCGTGCCGTAGGTGGAATATTTCGATAATTTTACGTCTTTTATGTATTCGACGTCGCCTAAATAATTTATAATTTCTTCAACGTTTATTTCCATTGCAAATAATCCCTTAATTTACTTAAATTTTTGTTGTCGCCGCTTAATATTCGCGCCGCTTCCGACTGTAGTTTTTCTATTTTTTCTCTATCCGTAAAAACGTATAAACCGCCGCTTATGTCGGAGTTTTCAAGTACGTTTACGGCGTCGTCTTGACTGTATATACTTTTATCGTTTACCGTGAGCATTCCTATTTGAGTCAGCCGTTTTTGGCTGTCTTCGCTCAATAAATATTCGATAAATTTTTGACTGTAAAAATTTTTATTTTCGTCGCTCGTGTATACCGAAATATATTGCACCAAATCGCTGAACGAACACACTTTTTCGATTTTAAACGGCACTTGGCGGTTTTCGAGCCGCCATATATCCCTTTGCGTGCCTAAAAGTTTTGCGTTTTTGTTTTTGAGAAAATAAGAATACGCTTCCGTCGGCGATTTTATATCGTAATTTTTTACATCTGTTCCGCTTAAAGCAAGCGCGATTTCGGGGCTGTTGTATTTGCCTTTGGATATAATGATTTCTTCGTCTTTATCGGGCATATTGTCGGCTGTTTTTGCGTTTACTTGCCCTTTGCCGCCGATATTGCCGCCACCCGTTTTAAAGTTTGTTTCGCCGTATATAATACCGCCACCCGCAATGCCGCTATTATAAATTGTTTCGGCGTTACTCGCATAATAATCTGCTGTTTCGCCGCCTATATAATCGCCGCTTGTATTGTCGCCGCTTTCTTCACTGCCGTGACTTAAAAGCACGTAACCGCCCCTACACCAACCG
>CAKQKQ010000081.1 GCA_934249265.1 uncultured Clostridia bacterium
TCGTAACGCCGTCGTTGGTGATCAGCGGTGTGCCGTACTTTTTATCGAGTACAACGTTTCTTCCTTTAGGTCCGAGTGTGATTTTTACTGTATCTGCAAGAGTATTTACGCCTTTTTCAAGAGCCTTTCTGGCGTCTTCTCCGTATTTAATTTGTTTTGCCATTATGATTTTACCTCCTTAATTATTCTTCTACAATAGCAAGAATTTCCGATTGACTTACGATAATGTATTTTTCTCCGTCAACCTTTACTTCCGAACCCGCATATTTGGGTACAATAACGGTTTCGCCTACTTTAACTTGCATATTTACTTCTTTTCCGTCAATCGTTCCGCCGGGTCCGACGGCAATTACGGTTGCGGTTTGCTGCTTTTCTTGCGCTGCGGAAGTGAGAATAAATCCGCTTGCGGTTGTTTTTTCGTTTTCGGTGGCTTTAAGCACCACTTTGTCGAATAACGGTTTGATTTTCATATATAATAAACCTCCAATATTTACTTGGTTAGCACTCTCATCTCGAGTCTGCTAATATAATTATATACATTACGGCGCAAATGTCAATAGAAAAACGTGAAAATAATGTAAAAATTTTGTAGAATAGGCAAATAAATTATCAATTCGCAAAAAAATATTGATTATAAACGTAAAATATGTTATCATTATTTATGTAAACGAGATAATTTGCGGAGGAAACGTAATGAATAAATGGGATTATAGATTTATGTCTTTGGCTCAAGACGTTGCCAAGTGGTCGAGTTGTTTTCAAGAAAACAGACAAATCGGCGCGATTATCGTAAAGGATAAAAGGATAATCGCAACTGGCTATAACGGCGCGCCCGCGGGCGTAATCAGTTGTAAAGACAGAGGAGAGTGCTTGCGCAGAGAAATGAATATCGCAAGCGGCACAAGGCAAGAAATTTGTTATGCCGTGCATGCCGAGCAAAACGCAATTGCTCAAGCCGCAAAAATCGGCATAGCGGTTGACGGATCTACGCTTTATTGTACTCATCAACCGTGCGTTATATGCTCTAAAATGATTATCAATTCGGGCATTAGAAGAATTGTCTATAAATACGGTTATCCCGACGAATTTTCTCTAAAATTACTTTCCGAAGCAAACGTAACGGTAGAACAAATGTCCGACGAGGAGGAAAAATAAATGAACCCAATAGTAACCATTGAAACCGAAAACGGAAAACAAATTAAAATAGAACTTTATCCCGAATATGCGCCCAACACGGTGAATAATTTTATTTCGCTTGTGAAAAAGGGCTTTTACGACGGACTGATATTCCACAGAATAATTTACGGATTTATGATTCAAGGCGGCGACCCGACGGGTACTGGTACGGGCGGTCCGGGGTATCAAATCAAGGGCGAATTTGCCGCAAACGGATTTAAACAAAACAAATTGCGTCATTTGCGCGGAGTAATTTCCATGGCGAGAAGTATGTTTTACAATACTGCCGGTTCGCAATTTTTCATCATGCATAAAAACGCGCCGCACCTCGACGGAGACTATGCCGCATTCGGCAAAGTAATCGAAGGTATGGACGTTGTGGACGAAATCGCTTCGGTAAAGACCGATTATCAAGACAGACCGTTGGAAAAACAAGCGATAAAACGCGCCACAGTCGAGACGTTCGGCGTAGAATATCCCGACCCCGTAAGGGCGTAAAAATTTTTCGCAATAATTCGCAACAAATTTTCGACCTCTTTTAAAAGAGGTCTTTTCTTTTTATAAATCGCTTTGTTAAGTTTTATGCGCTTTATTAAGTTGCGAAAATTCAAGTAAGTATGTAAAATTTTTAAAAGGTGTTTAGCAAGGATATTAAAAATCCGAAAAATAGGCTAAAAACGCATAAACCGGCTAAAAATTTATCGTAAACTAATTAAAAATTTTATCATATGCAAAGCAAATGATTATCGCGTGCGCATATGCTTATAAAATAATATATTAAATAAAATAATAAAAGCATTTACTTATAATTAAATTTATGTTAAAATAAATAAGTAACCATTAAAATATATGTGATAAATTTGCATTGCAAGTTTTATCTAAAGGGAGAAGAGTTGAAAAAGGTTGTAATAATCGGCGGCGGTCCTGCGGGCTTGACTGCTTCGTACGAACTGTTGAAAGATAATAGCGGCGAATTTGAAGTGGTGCTTTTAGAGCAGTCAAACGTGTTCGGCGGTATTTCTCAAACGGTAAAATACAAACAAAATCGTATGGATATCGGCGGGCATCGTTTCTTTTCAAAAGACGACGAAATAATGAAGTGGTGGTCAAATTTTATGCCGCTTCAAGGCTCTCCCGCATACGACGATAAAATTTTGGGTAGGGAAAGTCAACTTTTTGAAGGCGGACCAAACCCCGAACAGTCGGACGACGTTATGCTTGTAAGGCAAAGAATTTCGCGCATATATTACAAAGGAAAGTTTTTCGATTATCCCGTAAAAATGAACTTCAATACCATTAAAAACATGGGATTTTTTACGACGATAAGGGTTGGTTTTTCTTATTTAAAGGCGTGTATTTTCAAAAGAAAGGAAAATTCGCTTGAAGATTTTTACGTAAACCGCTTCGGAAAACTTTTATACAGTATGTTTTTCGAGGGATATACCGAGAAATTATGGGGTAGACACCCGAGAGAAATTTCAGCCGATTGGGGTGCGCAAAGAGTAAAAGGTCTTTCTATTCGCGCGCTTATAAAGGACTTTTTCAAAAAATTGTTCGGCAAAAAGAAAGACAATAAAAACGTTGAAACTTCGCTTATAGAGCAGTTTTGGTACCCTAAATACGGTCCGGGGCAACTGTGGGAAAAGGTTGCCGACGAAAGTCAAAAACTCGGCGCGAAGATTTTGAAAAATTACGAAGTAAAGAAAATTAATTTCGACGGAGACAAAATTTCTTCGGTGGTGTGCGACACGCCCGACGGAGAGCAAATTATTTACGGTGATATTTTCATATCGTCTATGCCGATTAAAGATTTAATTTGCGATATGCAGTCGGAGATAGTGCCGAGCGAAATTAAAGAAGTTGCTTGCGGACTTCCTTACCGCGATTTTGTCACGGTTGGGCTTTTGGTAAACAAACTCAATTTAAAAAACAAAACGAAAATTAAGACGATAGGCAATATCGTACCCGACTGTTGGATTTACGTGCAAGACACGTCGGTAAAACTCGGCAGAATACAAATATTCAACAATTGGTCGCCGTATCTCGTGAAAGATATCGACGATAAAGTGTGGATAGGTCTCGAGTATTTTTGCTCCGAGGGCGACGATTTCTGGAATATGAGCGACGAAAAATGCGTCGAGTTTGCCGTAAACGAACTTGTAAGTATGGGCATAATAGATAAAGAAGACGTAGTAGACAGCCATAGAGAAAGGGTCAAAAAGGCATATCCTGCATATTTCGATACTTATTCGCGTTTTGACGAAGTTGTTAATTTCCTCGATAAATACGACAATTTGTATTGCGTGGGCAGAAACGGACAACACAGATACAACAATATGGACCACTCGATGCTCACGGCAATTACTGCGGCAAACTGCATAAAGGGAAGCGGAGCAACTAAAAGCGACGTATGGAACGTCAACGTTGAAAAATCTTATCACGAAAACAAGTAATTCGTCGGAGAATTTTATATGGAAAATTGCGTTGAAAATTTAGACGAAAACAAAGCGTTTAAAAGTTTTACTTTTATAAAAAAACATCCTATTTGGTCGCTTTTTATCGCATATATAGTGTTTACGGCGTCAACTTTCGGAAATATGTATACCTTATCGACGTTCGGACTTTGCGTTTTGTCTGTTGCGACTATTGCGGCGTATGCGTATTTGGCGTATAAAATCGTAAAAAGCAATGATTTTAAAGGAATAAACGCCGCGCTTTATTATAGCGTTATTATATTGTTTTCGGTTTTATTGTGTTGTTTTTTCTGTATTACGGCAAAAAACAAACAGCATTTGTTTGCGTTTTTTATCGCGGTTGTACTTATTTTTGCATATTTGGCTGTTTGCGTGTATACCGAAATCAAACAAAAGACGTTTTCTATTGATACGGTAGTTGCGGCGATATTTATTCTCGCTTACTTTTTTAGGTTGTTTTACGTGTTGTATACGGGTTATGGCACGCGTCAGCACGATTTGTATTTAAAAAGCGAAAAAGGGCATTTTTATTACGTTAAATACATTTACGAAAATTTTTCTTTGCCTAAAGAAAATATAATGACTTCGCAAATGTATCACCCGCCGTTTCATCATATCGTTTGCGCGGCGGCATTGAGGTTTTGGACGCTTTTCGGCGTAGAGTATATCGTCGCTTATGAAGGCTTGCAAATACTTACGCTCACCGAATCGATGATTACTTTGTATGTGTGCTATCGCATACTTAAAGAAGTAGGACTTAAAAACACGGGGCTGATTATTTCGCTTTGTGTTTTGGCGGTTCACCCGACGTTTATTTTGTTATCCGGTTCGCTCAACAACGATAATTTGTCGGTTATGCTTGCGATTTGCTCGATTTATTTCGCTATCAAATGGCATAAAAACAAAACATTGCGCAACATTATCGCAATTGCGCTTTCTATCGGACTCGGCATGATGACGAAACTTTCCGTATGGATGGTTGCGCCACCCATTGCGATAATGTTTTTGTTGTCGCTGTTTTCAAAGACGGAAGACAAAAAAATGCTTGTCAAACAATTTGTCGTGTTTGGCATAATTTGTTTGCCGCTTGGCTTATTTTGGTCGGTAAGAAATTATTTTTTGTGCGGTATGCCGTTTGGTTACGTGCTTGAACAAAGCGTAAAAAGCGCGCAATACGTTGGCAATTCGCCGCTTTCAACCCAAACGCGCCACACCGTTTTGGATAGGCTGTTTAACTTTAAATTATATCAACTTGAAAGTGTGTTTACGCAAAACAGAGTTGTAAACAGAAACGCGTTATACAACGACTTTAATCCCACGATAGGTATTTTAAAGTCGGCAATGTTTGAAGAATCGCTGTTTACAAGCATAGAATCGATTTGTACAATTGCTTTTTATTCAAGCGTTTTACTCGCTTTAATATCCGTTGCTTCGTCTATATGGGCGTTTGCGGTGGACAAAAGCCGAGACGGCATTGTGAGGATAATTTTAGGCGGAACAACGCTTTTGGTTACGGCTTCGTTTTATTTGTTTTGTATTCTTTATCCGCACGTTTGCACGATGAGCGCGAGATATGCCGTGCCGGCAATTGCGATAAATATCTTTGCCGTGGGTATGGCGGTGGATAAATTGCAAAACTTGAAAAATCGAAAAGTAGGAAAGATTTTAACATATATTATAATAGTAATAGCGGCTATATTCGTGCTTTCGTCGGTTGGCGTTTATTGTGCGATACCGTTTAATTAATTGGAGAAGGTATGTCATTTTTAGAGAGTGTAAAAACTCCGAAAGACGTTAAAAAACTAAATATTAAAGATTTGCCCGTGCTTGCGGACGAAATAAGGGAAAAAATAATTTCGGTCGTTTCGGAAAACGGCGGACACCTTGCTTCGAATTTGGGCGCAGTCGATTTGATACTCGCGCTTTATTACGTGTTTGATTTCGACAACGATAAACTTATTTTCGACGTTGGGCATCAAGCCTACGCCCACAAAATTTTATCGGGTAGATGCGATAATTTCGATACGCTGCGCAAAGAGGGCGGTTTGTCGGGTTTTCCGTCTATAACCGAAAGCGAATACGACGCTTATTCGTCGGGTCATGCGGGATCGGCTGTATCGGCGGGACTCGGTTATGCTTACGCAAGAGATTTGTTAAAGCAAGATAATTTCGTAATAAGCGTTGTCGGCGACGCGTCGCTTTTCAACGGACTTTCTATGGAAGCGATGACTTGCGACGAGGTAAAACCCAATAAGTTTTTAGTGGTTTTAAACGACAACGGCATGTCGATATCGAAAAACAACTCGGGTCTTTACAAACTGATATCCAAGTGGACGACCAAAAAGCATTATTCTAAAACGATGAGCGCGTTAAACAGAAGCATCGGTAAGTTGTGGATAGGTAAAAAACTCAAACAATTTAAGGCTTTTATAAAGCGTTCGTTAAACAGCAATACGTTTATCGACGTAATCGGTTTTAATTACGTGGGTGTGTTTGACGGTCACGATATAAAAAGTATGGTTTCCATACTTAAAAACATTAAAGATAATCCCAGACCTACGCTTTTGCATTTAAAAACCATAAAAGGCAAGGGTATGGGCGAAGCCGAAGAGCATGCCGACGCATATCACGGCGTAGGTAAACACTTGAGCGCAAGCGAAAACACGTTTTCGGAAAAACTCGGCGAAACTTTATGCAATATCGCCGAAAAAAGGAACGACGTCGTTGCGATTACGGCGGGAATGAAAGACGGCACGGGGCTTAAAACGTTTGCCGAAAAATATCCCGATAAGTTTTTCGACGTGGGAATAAACGAAGAACACGCCGTAACGCTTTCCGCGGGTATGGCTTTGGGTGGCTTAAAGCCCGTTGTGTGCATTTATTCGACTTTCTTGCAAAGGGCGTACGACGAGGTGCTTATAGACGTATGTATGCAAAATTTGCCCGTAGTGTTCTGTATAGATAGGGCGGGGTTTGTCGGTTCGGACGGACAAACGCATCAAGGCTTGTTCGATTTGAGTTATTTGCAGTCGATGCCAAACTTAACGATAATCACACCCAAAGATTCAAAAGAATTTGAAAACGCTCTTACTTTTGCAGTCGAGCAAAAAACGCCGATAGCCATTCGTTATCCCAACGGCGCACACGCCGATTTTGAAAATCATACTCAATTTTCATGCGAGTGGGAAATTGTAAAGTACGGCAAAAACGTCAAAATATTGGCGGTGGGGCAAAGAATGTTAAACCTTGCAACGTCGATCGAGAAGTTGTGTAAAGAGGATATCGAGATCATCAACGTGCGATGCGTAAAGCCGCTCGATTATAAATATTTAGATACGATAAAAAAGGGCGATACTGTAATTACGCTTGAAGAAAACAATTTGTGCGGCGGTTTCGGCTCGATGGTTTCATCTGCGCTTATCAACGAAAATATTAAATTTTATTCGTTCGGCTGTGAGGACGCGTTTGTGCCGCACGCAACCGTAAACGAGCAACTTGTTTCGTGCGGATTAACGGAAAACGACGTAATTTCAAAGTGCGGTTTAAAAATGAAAAAACTTTCATAAATCAAGATAAAATAAGGAATTATAAAAAGTTTTATGTATACGGTAATACTTAAAAAAGGCGAAGAAAAACGTTTAATGCAATACCACCCGTGGGTGTATGCAAACGAGGTTTATAAAATCGAAGGCAAAGACAAACAAGGCAGTATTGCAAGAGTTGAAAGTTTTGACAATAGGTTTATAGGTCTCGGATATATAAATCATGCGTCGAAAATTTTGGTTAGGATTTTGACGTGGAAAGAAGAAGAGGTAGACAGAGATTTCTTTTACAAAAGAATTTACGCCGCAAATCAAAGGCGCGTTCAACTTGGCTATTCAAACAATTATAGGGTGGTTTTCGGAGAGAATGATTTATTGCCCGCACTTATCGTAGACAAATACGGCGATTATCTTTCGGTTCAGTTTTTATCTCTCGGTATGGAAGTCAGAAAACAAATGATAATCGATATTTTAATCGAAATTTTCAGTCCCAAAGGGATATACGAAAGGAGCGACGTCGCGGTAAGAGAAAAAGAGGGTTTGCCGCTTATTAAAGGTAAACTTTACGGCGAATTTTCTCCCGAAGTCGTTATCGAAGAAAACGGTTTAAAACTTTTAGTTGACCTTGAAAACGGACAAAAAACGGGATATTTTCTCGACCAAAAGGAAAACAGAGACAATTTAAAGCATTATGTAAACGGAAAAACGGTGCTGGATTGTTTTTGTAACGAAGGCGGATTTTCGTTGTGCGCCGCCAAATACGGTGCAAAGCAAGTCGAAAGCGTCGATATAAGTCAAAAAGCAATTGACCTTGTAAATAAAAATGCGAAATTAAACGGATTTACAAATATAAATGCCGTTCAAGCGGACGTTTTTCAAATTTTAAGAGAATATAAGGCAGAAAAGCGCAAATTCGACGTGGTTGTTTTAGACCCGCCGGCTTTTACAAAGAGTAAAGACACCGTAAAAGAAGCCTACGCCGGTTATAGAGATATCAACAT
>CAKQKQ010000082.1 GCA_934249265.1 uncultured Clostridia bacterium
TAATTTTATTTTTTCTCGTTTTGCCTTTCTGTACTTGTTTAATTTTTTCGTTTCACATAAATTTATTCCGCTTCGCTTCCTTTTTCGTCCGCTCCGCTTCTTAAATCTACGCTCTCCTATGCAGTTGTCAATCTACTTTCACCTTAACTATTCCGTTAAGTTTATATATCTTCGCCTTACGCGTTGATATCTTTAATAGGATAGCATTAAAATACAAATTAGTCAAGCGTTTTTATGCGATATTTACAAAAAATTCAGTAAAAATCAATAAAAACGCCGACTAAACCATATCCATGTATGTCGCCAAACAATACAAAATACTTTTTGAGTTTTAATATCGCCTATTACGCTCGAATACTATCCTACAATTTTCTCGAATGCGTTTATAACGTTTTCCAAAGCCGCTTCTGCGTGGACTTTGTCGTTTCCTTTTATAGAATAATAAATTTTAAGTTTAGGCTCTGTTCCGCTGGGTCTTAAACAAACGAAACTGCCGTTTTCCAACTCGTAATACAAACAATTAATATTAGAAAATTCCATATTTTCGGTTGTTCCGTCGGCAAGCGTACGTACGCCGGACTTATAATCTCTTACCGCAACGACGTTGAATGCATCAATTTTGTCGATAGTTTTTTGACGTAAATTTTCAACGACGGCGTTCATATCGTCCATCGCGCTTAAACCGCTGAACATTTTGCTTATCGTTTTATCGATAACGTAACCGTATTTTTCGTAAAGTTCGCAAAGTTGCTTATAAACGTTTGTGCCTACGTACTCGTAATAACAAACCATTTCGGCAAACAACATGCTTGCGACGACGGCGTCTTTATCTCTCGAATGAGTGCCCCTTAAATATCCGCAACTCTCTTCAAAGCCAAACAAATACTCGTAAGAACCGTCTTTTTCAAATTGTTTTATCTTTTCGCCGATAAACTTAAAACCTACGGGCACGTCCATTAAAGTTACGCCGTAATTGTCGGCAATTGATTTTGCCATACCGGTGGAGACGAAACTTTTTACCACTGCGCCGTTTTTAGGCAATTTATCTTCTTTTTTAAGTCTTGAAAGAACGTAATTCAACAACAATACGCCCACTTGGTTACCCGTAAGACCGATAAATTCGCCGCTATCGTCTCTTATAGCAACGCCGAGTCTGTCACTGTCGGGGTCTGTACCGAATACGACGTCGGCATTGATTTTGTTTGCCAAATCTATGCCCATTTTAAGCGCGCGCTTATCCTCGGGATTAGGCACTTCTACCGTTGAAAAATCGGGGTCGGGCTTGACTTGCTCTTCAACAACCGTAACGTTGATGCCGAGTTTTTTAAGTACCGCCATAACGGGCGAATAACCGCTGCCGTGCAACGGAGTGTATACGATTTTAATGTTTTTGCCGCATTTTTTAACCGCTTTTTTGGAAAGCGACAATTTGCAAAGCGTTTTTATATACTTCTTTTCAAAGCGTTTGCCGATGTAAGAAAGGTTGCTGTACGATGCGGACATCGACTTGACGGGTACTTCTTTAATCGAGAAATAATCGGTGATTTCCTTGATGTATTTTACGACTTGTGCGGTTGCCTCGGGAGACATTTGAGCCCCGTCTTCTCCGTAAACTTTATAACCGTTGTATTCCTTGGGATTGTGGCTTGCGGTAATCATAATACCCGCAACCGTCTTGAATTGTCTTACGGCAAAACTTAACATTGGTACGGGAGTCGGCTTTTCAAATAAATAAACTTTAATGCCGTTTTGAAGTAAAACGCCCGCAGCCGTTCTTGCGAACAATTCGCTGTATCTTCTCGTGTCGTAAGAAATAACTACCCCTTTCGATAATGCTTGCAAGCCGAGAGTTTTAATATATTCGGAAAGTCCTTGCGTTGCGCGACGAACGGTATAAACGTTTATCATGTTAGTGCCGTAACCTATAAGACCACGCATACCCGCAGTACCGAACGCCAAATCTGCGCCGAACCTATATTCTATTTCTTTATCGTTATCTTTAATCGAACTCAATTCTTCGTGCGCTTCTTGAGAAAGCAACGGATTTGAAATCCAATTGTCGTATATCATTTTATATTTCATAATACAACTCCGTTAAATAAAATTTAAACATTATAATTATATATTAATCTCAAAATTTTGTCAAAAATATATATGCGTTAAATGCGATTTTATAAAAATTGTGTCATACTTTGGTAAATTTTGTATAAATTAAACGACTTTAAAAACTCTTTTTATTAAATAATTTACGCTTTTAAGTTGTTTTTAATACTAAAATATGCGTTTTTCATATACATTGCGTCTTCGGCTTGAGTGCCGGCGGATTCGCAAATAATCACAGGCTCTAAATCAAGTTCGATAAGAGCCTCGGCAAGCGGCTCGAATTCCGGTCCGTATTTTTTATCTTCAAAAGTAAGATGGCGTATCTCGCCCTTTACCGAATATTCGATTTTAGAAAAATGCACGTGAAAATTTTTCATTTTTTCCATGCCGAGATTTTCGATCATATATTCGAGTCTCGACTTGTAATCTGCTTTTGTTTTGAGCGTTCCGTTTTCTCTCGCGTTTACGTGTCCGAAATCGACCGTAGGTATAAAAATTTTATCCACTTTACAAAATTCGGTCACCTCTTCGATAGTGCCGATTTGCCCGAGTTTTCCCATGGTTTCGGGACAATACAAAACGTTGTCGAGATTATTTTCGTAAATTAAATCACGCAAAATTTTCATTCTGTCGAGTGTGGCTTGCACTGCAACTTCTCTCGTTGCTTTTCCTTGCGCCGCAGGGTGAAAAATCACCCTATTGCCGCCCATTTTAAGCACTTTATCGGCACTGTTTAAAATGTAATTAAACGAATTGGTCGCCTTTTCTTCCTCGGGCGTGGCTAAATTGATAAAATAAGGAGCATGTACGCTTATTCCGATATTTTGCTCTAAAAACGCTTGTTTTATAACTTCGGCTTTTTCGTCGGACATAAGTATTCCTCTGCCGAAAGAATACTCGAAATAATCGAGATTTCTGTCTTTAAGCCATTTTGCCGCTTGTTCGGTTTTTGTATATCCCTCGGCGCGGAAACTTTCCGAATTTCCGCTCGGTCCGAATTTAATCATTTGTTTTCTCCTTGTCTTTTTTAAGTTGTGTTTTTAATTCGTCTATACTATCGAATTTTTTTATATCTCTTATATAATCGTTGAAATACAAAGTGACGGTTTTGCCGTATAAATCGCCCGAAAAATCGATTAAATTAGTCTCTAATGTCAATTTATTTACGTCGAACGTGGGACAATTGCCGTAATTTGTAATGCCTTTATATTTTTTGCCGTCGATTACCGTTTCGGTGTAATAAACACCTTGTTTAAGCGGACATTTTTGGCTGTCGATTTGCATGTTTATTGTTGGAAAACCTATCGTTCTACCCACTTTTCTGCCTTCGACAACTTGTGATTTTATAAAATACTTACCGCCGAGCATTTCGTTTGCTTGTTTTATCTCGCCGGACATTAAGCATTTTTTTATCTGCGAAGAAGAAACCCTTTGCCCTTCATACTCTATATCGTCAACGATATCGTAAATTACGTTTTTATCTTTACAGTATTTTTCGAGCGTAATTTGATTTCCCGCGGCGTTTTTGCCGTATGTATAATCTTTACCCGTAACGACACCCGTTATTTTTGCCATATTAAACAATTTGTCTAAAAATTTATCGGGCGATAAATTGCGGATTTCTTCGGTTAAATCGCAAAAAATGCAATTTTCTATACCGTATAAACTCATTTTGTCTTTGCGTTCGTCATACGTAAAGATATCGCCGTTTTTGTTGAAATTTGAATTAAATCCGCTTTTAAACGTAAAAACCGCAGTTTCGCTTTGGTGGTTTTTCGCCAAAAGTTTAGCCCTTTGAAATATCGCGATATGCCCTAAATGAACGGCGTCAAAATAGCCGAGACACAAAACGATTTTTTTATTTATTTTTTCACCGAAACGATATTCTTTCATAATTTTACCGACAATACGATTTTATTTTAAGCACGCCTTGACAAACCGAGCCTATGCCTATAAAAGAATTTTCGGCATAAACGCGATATAATCCGTCTGCAAGCGGATATTTATCGAATACTCCGTCAAGTAGTTTTTTATATTGCTGTGAATTTATATACGTTTTTTCATAATTTACGGCGGTATCGGTCGCAATCAAATATTGCGACGGGTCTTCGCTTTGCAAAAACTCGTCGAGCGTAACGCTGTTTTCAATGCAAAAATTGCCGCTTTTTTCTCTGCGCAAATACGTCATTGTTGCGTAGGTATTTAGCGCGTAAGCAAGGTCGCGACAAATAGAACGTATATACGTTCCGCCGCCGCAAGTAATCGTAAGTTTTACGCTTTTTCCGTCGTAAGATATAAATTTTATATCTTTTATTTCGACTTTTTTAGGGTTTAACGTAAAATCGACGCCCTTTCTCGCAAGGTCGTAACTTCTTTGCCCGTTTACGCATTTTGCCGAATATTTGGGCGGAATTTGCTCAACTATACCCGTAAGACTGCTTAAAACCGATTTAATTCCTTCTTCGGTGGGTATTTTTCCGTCCGTTTCTATAACTGTACCCGTTTTGTCGAGAGTGTCCGTTTCGTAGCCGAATTCAAAAACGGCGGTATACACCTTTTCTTTATCGAGCAAATAATCGAAAAGTCGCGTCGCTTTGCCAACCGCAACTGGAAGAACACCCGTGGCTAACGGGTCGAGCGTGCCCATATGTCCGCACGGCGTATTGAGTTTTTTCTTTATTTTATTGACGACGTAAGCCGAAGAAACACCCTCGGGTTTGTCGATATTGATAAATCCTATCATAATTTTTAATGGTTGAAGTTTTATATGAAAGCATGCAAAACAACTGAAAAATCATTTTGCGACTTAAAGTACGGTGTTTTATTAAATTTACGTTTACACAATCCTTCCGTCACGCGGAACGCGTGACACCTTCCTTTGCACAAGGAAGGCTCAAAACGGCAATTAAATTTATTTATCGGAGTTGGCAATTTCGTATATTGTTAAATCAAAAATAGTAAAATCTTAATTTTACTAACGTGTCGGAGTAAAATTTTGAAACAAATTCAAGTCTTTCAATTCACAAATAAGTGCCTACTATATAAACAAGTTTTTCTATTACGTCCTCGATATAACCTCTCATCATACAGCCGCTTGCGAAAATATGTCCGCCGCCGCCGAAATATGCCGCTATTTCGTTGACGTTTATATTACCTTTGCTTCTAAAACTGATTTTATAGTTTTTATCGCCGTGTTCGAGTATGCTTACGCTCACTTCAACCCCGTCGACCGATAAAGGATAATCGACAAATCCCTCGGTGTCTTCCCTTAAACAAGAATATTTTTCGAGAGTTTTTAAAGGTATGTAAAGCACGGCAAATTTATCGTTTAAAAAATATTGAGTTTTACTCATTGTTTCGGCAAACAACGCCGCTCTGTTTTTGGTCTGTCTAACAAACGTTTGATAGTAAATTTCGTTGAGATTTGCCCCCGCAAACATAAGTTTTGACGCAATTGAAAGCGTTTCGCCCGTAACCGACGAATGAGTAAAATTGCCCGTATCGGTACATATGCCCAACATGAGATAATTTGCGATTTGTTTATCGATTTGCACATTTAACGCGACGATTAATTTATAAATAATTTCACAACAAGACGAACAGTCTTCCACGTAATTAAATTTTGCGTATCTTTTATTGGATACGTGGTGGTCGATATTGAAAGTGTTTTTATTCTTTAAAAATAAATTCCAATTAGCGTCGTGCATGCCCTCGATAGAACAGTCTACCGCGATATGCGCGTCGTATTTTTCATCGCCGACGCTTTGGCATAATTCTTTATTATCGATGATAAAATCAAACTTTTTGGGCAATTTGTCGGGACATATTACAGTTGCTTTTTTACCCAACGACTCTAAAGCCTTTTTTAAAGAAAAAGCGCAACCCAAAGTATCCCCGTCCGGTCTGACGTGGGAAAAAATGAGCGCACTTTTAAACGTCGATAATTTTTCGGCAATTTCAGTTATTGTCGTCATTATGTTCTCCGTAAGTAAATTTACTTATAATATCGTCGATTTTTTGTCCGTATTCCGATGACCTGTCAAGGTGGAAACTAAATTCGGGCACTGTCCTAATGTGCATTCTCGAAGAAATTTCTTTCCTTAATTTAGGCGCGGCGGCTTTCATGCTTTCCAAAGTGTTTTGAACGGTTTGTTCGTCCTTGGCGTAAATGCTTACGTACACTTTTGCGGTCTTTAAATCGCCGTCCGTTTCAACGTCGAGAATAGTAAACATATTTTCAAAATTCGGGTCTTTGATTTCGTATTTTAATATTTCGTAAATATAACTTCTAAACTCGCTGTTTAATCTTTTTTCTCTTGTTTGTTTCATATTACACCTCAAATTTGCGTAAAATTACGCAAAATCTCGTTTTTGCAAGAAAAAGCCCTTAAAAAGCAAGGGCTTTTCATAATTTTATTATTTGTCTTTTTCTTCCACAATATACGATTCGATAAAGTCGCCGACTTTAATATCGTTGAAGTTTTCGATAGAAATACCGCATTCGTAGTTTGCCGCAACTTCTTTAACGTCGTCTTTAAAACGTTTGAGTTGAAGAACGTTTCCTTCGCAAATCATTACGTCGTCTCTATAAATACGCAACTTGCCGCTTCTGACGATTTTACCGTCAGTAACGTAACAACCGGCAACCATGCCGACGCCCGTAATTTTAAACGTCTCTCTGACTTCGGCTTTACCCATGTATACGTCTTGGAATTTAGGCGCAAGCATACCCTTCATTGCGTTTTGGATATCCTCGATAGCCTCGTATATTATTCTGTAAAGTTTGATATCTACTTTTTGCTTTTCGGCAAGTGCTTTCGCCTTTGCGTCAGGTCTTACGTTGAAGCCGATGATAATTGCGTTTGCGCTGTCGGCAAGCATAACGTCGGTTTCGCTGATCGCACCTACGCCCGAGTGAAGGACGCTGACTTGCACTTCTTCATTGGAAAGTTTGGTAAGCGATTGCTTTACCGCTTCGGCAGAACCTTGTACGTCCGCTTTTATAATTACGTTGAGCGTCTTTAAATCGCCAACCGATATTTTGCTGAACAAATCGTCGAGACTTACTTTTTGAGATTGCTTGATAAGTTCTTCTCTTTCTTTGTTCTTTCTCTCTTCTGCGACGAGTTTTGTAAGTTTGTCTTGGTCTACCGCAAAGATATTATCGCCCGCATTGGGTACGGACTCGAGACCGAGTATAGAAACCGCCATAGAAGGACCTGCCTCTTTTACCGTTCTGCCCTTGTCGTCGATCATCGCCCTTACTCTGCCCGTAACCGTGCCCGCGATGATATTGTCGCCTTGGCGCAAAGTACCGTTTTGAACGAGTACGGTAGCGACAGGACCTTTACCCTTATCGAGTTTCGCTTCGATAATAGTACCTTTTGCCTTTCTGTTGGGGTTGGCTTTAAGTTCTTTCATTTCCGCAACGAGCAAAATCGTCTCTAAAAGCGAGTCTATACCCTCGCCCGTCTTTGCGGAAACGGGACACAATGCGACGTCGCCGCCCCATTCTTCAACGAGAATATCGTGCTCTGAAAGTTCTTGACGAACTCTATCGAGATTTGCCGTGGGTTTATCAATTTTATTAGCCGCAACGACAATGGAAACGCCCGCCGCTTTCGCGTGGTTTATAGCCTCGATGGTTTGCGGCATAACGCCGTCGTCAGCAGCAACTACAAGCACCGCTACGTCGGTGATTTGCGCGCCCCTCATTCTCATCGAAGTAAACGCTTCGTGACCGGGGGTATCGAGGAAAGTAACGGGGTTGCCGTTTACCGAAACCGAATATGCGCCGATATGCTGAGTTATAC